>JALONZ010000358.1 GCA_025454675.1 Anaerolineae bacterium
CCCTAAATGGGTGTAATGATGTTCCGTTTTTTTTGATTTTGAATCATTCCCCCACTTGACGAAACATAAACTTTCCTGTTATGATGTAAAGTCCTATTCCTATTTGAAAAACACGATACTTGGCGCAAAGGGTCATATCGCTAGGTAATGCCTGTTATAGAGTGTTGAAGGAGAGTGGCGCGTTGGTTAGCAACACAAAACTAAAAAATTATGCCCGTACCCCAGATGTTCAAGACCTCCCATCATTAATTGAAGTTCAATTACAATCATTTACATGGTTTATTCAAGAAGGCTTGCTGGAACTCTTTGATGAAATAAACCCCATAGAAAGTTTTAATGGTAACTTACGCCTTTATTTTCCGGGCAATATTCCAGAAGCACAACAATTTGGCTTGACTTATTGGTTTGATGAGCCAAAGTATAATAAAGAATTGTGCTTGGAACGTGATATGTCGTATGCCGCGCCATTATATGTGCGCGTGGCGCTGGTGAATCGGGAACGCGGGGACGAAGTGACCACACAAGATATTTTCTTGGGTGATTTCCCCATCATGACCGAAAAAGGCACGTTCATCATCAATGGGACGGAACGGGTTGTCGTGAGCCAGCTCATCCGCTCGCCAGGGGTGTATTTTGATGCCGAAGAAGACCGCACCACTGGGCGTTTGCTGTCGAGTGCCAAACTCATCCCCGACCGTGGGGCATGGATGGAATTTGAGACGCGCAAAGATGACCGCATCATGCTCAAATTCAATCGCAAGCGCACTTTGCCAGTGACCATTTTGCTCCGTGCGATGGCATCGGTGGCAGATATGCTCCCCGAAGAGCTGTCGCCCATCAAAACGGGTGAAGATGCTGAATTATTATCGTTGTTCACCAATAGCGATAACGACCCCGCCCACCAATATATGGTGAACACCATCAAAATGGAACCGGATTGGACGGTTGGCGCAAAAGCGGAGACGAATATCTCAAGGTTGGCGTTGCTCGAATTTTATAAACGGATGCGCCCAGGCGACCCGCCAACACTTGATAATGCGCGTGAATATTTATTTAGCCAATTATTTGACCAACGCCGTTACGACTTGGAACGGGTAGGGCGTTATAAATTGAACCAACGCCTGATGTTGGATACAGTCATCCCGCGCAAAATTCGTACCATCACTAAATATGATGTGGTGAAATTGATTGAGCGCATGATTCTCATCAACAATGGGCAACTCCAACCCGATGATATTGACCACTTGGGCAATCGCCGTGTGAAAACGGTTGGCGAACTCATCATGAATAAATTGCGGATTGGGTTGCGTCGTACTGAACGTGTGGTGAAGGAACGCATGTCTATCCGCGAGACGGATAATATTTCGCCCATCAGCCTGATTAATATTCGTCCCATTGTGGCGGCGATTCGTGAATTTTTTGGTTCGTCACAATTGTCGCAATTCATGGAAAAGGTCCAAACATCGGGTTGATTGGGCGTTTAGCGAGTTATGCGCGGGTGAATGAATTCGGTTTCATCGAAACACCCTACCGCAAAGTCATTAAATTCCTGCCCACCATCAGCCCTGAATTAATTGGGCGCACGGTGCGCGATGATATTGAAGATGCCAATGAAAATGTGGTGGTGGAACAAGATACTGTTGTCACGCCTGATGTGGTGAAGAAATTGCTCGCCGCCAAAATTGAGCAAGTGCCGGTTGTGCCATATGTGACGGATGATGTGTTTTATCTGTCGGCAGATATGGAAGATAACTTCGTCATCGCCCAAGCCAATGCGGAACTGGACACCAAACGCCAATTCGTGAGTTTGCGCGTGGCGGCACGTCATAACCAACGATTCATCAATGTACCAAGCCACCGCATTGATTATGTGGATGTTGCGCCCCGCCAAATTGTGGGCATTAGCGCCGCGCTCATCCCGTTCTTGGAACATGACGATGCGAACCGCGCCCTGATGGGGTCGAACATGCAACGTCAAGCCGTGCCACTGCTGAATCCAGAAGTGTCGCGCATCACCACAGGCATGGAAAACCAAGCCGCCAAAGATAGCGGGCAGGTCTTGGTATCGGATGTTGAGGGCGAAGTGATTAGCGTCCAAAGCGAAAAAATTGTCATCCGCCAACCGAATGGTGAACAACGCATCTACAAATTGCGGAAATATGACCGTTCTAACCAATCTACATGTATTGACCAACGTCCTATCGTGCGTAAGGGTGAATATGTGCGGGCAGGGCAGACCATCGCCGATAGTTCATCCACACGTTATGGGCATTTGGCGTTGGGTCATGATGTGTTGGCGGCGTTCCTGTCGTGGGATGGTGGGAATTATGAAGATGCGTTGCTGATTAGCGAGGATTTGCTCCGCAACGATAAATTCACCAGCATTCACATCGAAAAACACGAAGTTGAAGCGCGAGATACCAAGTTGGGCGCAGAAGAAATCACCTATGACATCCCGAATGTGGGTGAAGATGCCCTGAAAGATTTGGATGAAAACGGGATTGTTCGCATCGGCGCAGAAGTGGGACCGAATGACATTTTGGTGGGTAAAATCACCCCCAAAGGTGAAAAAGAACTAAGTCCAGAAGAAAAATTGCTCCGCGCGATTTTCG
The DNA here is from genome assembly GCA_025454675.1 of Anaerolineae bacterium. GTDB lineage: Bacteria > Chloroflexota > Anaerolineae > Aggregatilineales > Phototrophicaceae. Next base: position 2,613 of record JALONZ010000358.1, read on the forward strand.
GGGAACAAGCCCGCGAGGTGAAAGATTCATCGCTCCGCCTGCCACATGGCGACAGAGGTAAGGTGGTGGATGTGAAAACCTTCACCCGTGAGGAACATCGTGATTTGCCCGCAGGTGTCGAAAAAATGGTGCGGGTGAGTGTTGCCCAACGCCGTAAATTGACTGTTGGCGATAAGATGGCGGGACGGCATGGGAATAAAGGTGTTATTAGCCGTATCGTTCCCATTGAAGATATGCCATATTTGGCGGGTGGTCGCCCTGTGGATATTATTTTGAATCCGACAGGTGTTCCGGGTCGTATGAATATTGGGCAGGTGCTGGAATTACACTTGGGTTGGGCGGCAGACCGTTTGGGTTTCCGTGCTATTACACCCGTGTTTGATGGCGCAAAAGAAACCGAAATTCGAGCCGATTTGGGACGCGCTTGGTTGATGGAATTGGCATGGAAAGACCTAACAGAACGGGCTTGGGAATGGTTTAATGAGCAAGGCTTCGCTTCTGAAGATTGGCAAGATGACGATGAAGTGCGCCGTGTGTTCATTTATGAATGGTTGAGCGATAACCCCGCGTATGATGCGGAAAGCCTGAACACCGATGTGATTTATCAGCGGCGTGTGGTGTTGAATGAATGGCTGATTGCGAAGGGCGTGAACCCAGATGATGTCATTGTCTATGAGACTGCTGACTTGAGCCTTGATGAACGGCAACGGCGCGATGCCAAATTCACTGATTTGTTTTTGCGCTTGTGGATTCATCATCATGCACCAGAGACACGCATCCCCGAACATGCCGATATGAAAGATTTGTTGATGATTGCTGACCGTGTGATGTATGCTACAGGGCAACCCCTGCCATTATATGGCAAACACACGCTGTATGATGGTCGCACAGGTGAACCATTCGATAATTCGGTGGCGGTTGGGTATGTTCACATGCTCAAATTGGCGCATCTGGTCGAAGATAAAGTCCATGCGCGGTCAACGGGTCCGTATAGCCTTGTGACGCAACAACCACTCGGCGGTAAAGCCCAATTCGGTGGTCAACGCTTCGGTGAGATGGAAGTGTGGGCATTAGAAGCCTATGGTGCGGCGTATACCATCCAAGAAATGCTGACCGTCAAATCGGATGATGTGCAAGGACGTGTGAAAACGTATGAAGCCATCGTGAAGGGTGAGCCGATTGATGAACCCGGTATCCCCACCAGCTTCCGCGTGTTGGTCAAAGAATTGCAAAGTCTCGGTTTGGCAGTGGAAGCCATCACCGACACGGGCGAAATCATCCGCTTTGGCAAGGATGAAGACCCCAACGCCAAAAATCAGCCCAAAATTAATACGGGGCTGACAGGCATCGGCGAACAGATATAATCACAAATTGACTGTAGGGGCTTGCCATGGCAAGCCCCTACATATGGCAAGCCCCGTTTTATATATCCTCACCCAAAATCAAACCTACTATGAACATAACCCCCTTACACGATTGGAATCTGACATCTCAACAAGCTATCGCGCTCCAAAAAGAATTAGCGGGGCAGGTTGTAGATGATTTTCACCTGCCACTATCTGCTATTCGTACCATCGCGGGTGTTGATGTGAGTGTGAAAGATGATGTATCCACCGCCGCGATTGTGATTTTATCATTCCCCGATTTTATGGTCATCGAATCTGCCCGCGCCAAATTGCCGACCCCGTTCCCCTATATTCCGGGTTTACTGAGTTTCCGCGAAATCCCCGTCATATTACGCGCATTTGAGGAGATTCAGACCACGCCAGACGTGTTGATGGTAGATGGTATGGGGCGGATTCATCCGCGCAAATTGGGTATCGCGTGTCATTTGGGATTGTGGCTCAATTTGCCCAGTTTGGGTGTTGGGAAAACGCCGTTCATCGGTACGCACGCGCCTTTATCACCTGATAAAGGCGCGATGAGCCAGATTGTGTATCAGGATGAAGTGCTAGGGGTGGCGCTTCGCACCCGTGCGGATGTGAAGCCGTTGTATATTTCGGTGGGGCATAAGCTCGATTTGGATTCTGCGGTTGCCATCACATTGGCGTGTATCACCAAATATCGGCAACCCGAACCTATCCGCCACGCCCATAATACGGCAGGGCGGGCGGATGAATCATAATGGTGATTTGTAGGGAGGCATTAGGCGCACGCCGTATATGCCTCCTATTGTTCAAGGGTGAAAAAATTCACCGTGCTATCGAATAGCCCAAACATCTCATTGAACACGGTTTCATCATAACCATTGGGCAGATACAAATCGAAAAAGTAAACAGTGTCATTTTCATAGAATATCAGGTAATAGCCATACCCTGTCTCAGCATAACTGTATTCCACCGCAATGCCACTATAACCCGTTGTGGTCGTGAATGAGAATGGGTCTTGGAGTGGGGTGACAGTTTCCATGATGAAGCCTTCGAGGTTGGCATAGGCATCATCGAGTGAATTACCTGCAAGCAGTTCCAGATAGATATA
>JALONZ010000359.1 GCA_025454675.1 Anaerolineae bacterium
GGTTTGGGCGTTGCTATTTTGCCCAATTTATGTTATTGTTTTTGTCCTTATGTTTGATAATCACAGGAATAAAATCTGATGAAAGTCTCAACATCTATTAAAGTGCGTTGCCCAAAATGCCGCGTGATTAAACGCAATGGGCGCGTGATGATTATTTGTACAAATCCCAAGCACAAACAACGTCAGGGATAATTCGCAGGTCATTTTTCTTAGGAGATAATAAGCATGGCTCGTATTGAAGGTGTAGACCTGCCGCGTAACAAACGTGTTGAAATCGGTTTGACATATATCTACGGTATCGGTCGCCCAACCAGTAATAAAATTCTGGAAGCGGTTGGTATTGACCCCAATGTGCGTGTGCAAGATTTGACCGAAGCCCAAGTGCAAGCATTGCGCGAGGAAATTGGCAAATTGACCACCGAAGGCGATTTGCGCCGTCAGGTGCAACTGAACATTAAACGCCTGCAAGAAATTGGGTCGTATCGTGGGATGCGTCATCGCCGTAATTTGCCTGTTCGTGGTCAACGGACACGCACCAACGCACGTACCAAACGCGGTGTGAAGAAAACCGTCCCAGGTCGTGGTCGTCGTCGCGGCGCAACCAAGAAATAACCTTTGGGTGGATAGGGTCATGTCGGACTGGGGCAACTTGGTCTGGCATGATGAATGGTTTTATCATAAAACGATCATCTCAAAAGAGCGCCCTGCGCCCCATATGTGACGCGGGCGTTCTTAACTGTATAGCCAAAATGTAAAGGAGTCCTTATGGCAAAGGGAAAAGCTACTCAAGGGTCGGCGCGTCGTGCCGCCAAAAAAGTCTTAAAGAATATCCCGTATGGGCAGGCGCATATTTACGCCACCTTCAACAACACCATCGTCTCTTTAACCGACCAATCGGGCAATGTTGTCTCTTGGTCAAGCGCGGGGACGAGTGGCTTTAAGGGTAGTCGTAAAAGCACCCCCTATGCCGCACGTATGGCGGCGCAAACTGCTTCTGAAGTGGCACAAACACACGGCATGAAAGAAGTGGATGTTTTTGTAAAAGGTCCCGGACCCGGACGTGAAGCGGCGATTCGTGCTGTGCAAGGCAGTGGCTTAAAAGTGCGTTCCATCACCGATGTGACCCCCATCCCACACAATGGTGTCCGCGCTCCTAAGAAACGTCGTGTTTAATCGTTGGGTCGCTTAGTAGGCAAACAGCCAAGAGGGTAGTCAGTTGGTCACAAATAATATGGTTTTACCGCACAAAGTCGAAACAGATGCCATTACGCGCAATTATGGACGCTTCATCTTTGGTCCGCTCGAAAGTGGCTTCGGCTTGACATTAGGCAATGCCCTGCGGCGCGTGTTGTTGTCGTCTCTATCGGGGGCGGCTGTAACCAGTATCCGTGTCTCGGATGTGCATCACGAATTTTCTGCCATCCCCGATGTGCGTGAGGACATGACCCAGCTCATTTTGCAAGTCAAACAATTGCGCCTTAAATTGCTCGATGGCGAACAAGCCCGCCTTAAATTGCAACATCGTGGTGAAGGCACAGTGACGGCGGCAGATATTTTGTGTCCGCCAGAAGTGCAAATCGAAAATACCGATTTGTATCTGTTCACTGTAGATTCGCCTCATGCCCATATCGAAATGGAATTTGAGGTGCGCTTGGGACGTGGGTATAGCCCCGCCGAAGACCGTGGGCGTTTGCCCATTGGGGAATTGCCCGTAGATGCCATTTTTAGCCCTGTGCGCCGTGTTAACTTTGAAGTGGAACGCGCCCGTATGGGTCAACGCACCAATTATGATAAATTGGTGTTGGAAATTTGGACAGACGGCACAGTCCGCCCAGAAGAAGCACTATCGCAAGCGGGCAACATCCTCATCCGCCATTTACGCATCATCAGTGGCATTTTTGACCAAGGCGGATTGAGCGATTTTGGCATGGAAATGGATCCCATTGAATCCGATTTACCCGACCGTCCACGTCCATTCGATAACAAATTGATTGAAGAACTGGACTTGAGTGTGCGTGTGTTCAATTCGCTCAAACGCACAGGCATCACCACCATCGGCGATGTGCTGGATATGCTTGACCGTGGTTCTGATGCGATGCTTGCCATCCGTAACTTTGGCGAAAAATCGCTGGATGAACTGGTGGAAAAATTGCGCGAAAAAGGCTATATGCCCGTAGATACGGGTGCAGATAACACCTAAGATTGTGGTTATTGGGCATGATAGGCGACATGACCTATCATGTACCAAAACACGGCGAGAATTTACTCGCTGTGCTTTTTATCAGATGAATTAGAGGAAAATCATGAGACATAATGTATACGGAAAGAAACTGAGCCGCGATAGCGGTCATCGTAAAGCCTTGCGGATGAACCTCACCCGTGAAGTTTTGGAACATGGGCGCATTCAAACCACCGAAGCCAAAGCCGATTTTGTGCGTCGCAATGTGGAACGCATGATTACCATTGCCAAACGTGGCTTGAAAAAAGCCCAAGAAACCGGTGATGATACGGTGGCAGTTCATGCCCGCCGTGTTGCCGCCAGCCGTTTGGGAAATGACCGCGACTTGGTGAAGAAATTATTCGATGAAATTGCCCCACGTTTTGCCAATCGTGAAGGCGGTTATACCCGCATTTACAAATTGGGTCCACGCAAGGGCGATAATGCCGAAATGGTACTCATTGAATTAACAGAACGCGGTTAATAAGATTATCCCCACCCCCTCACCCCCTCCCCATACAATGGAGAGGGGGAATAATATCCCCACGAAATAATCACCACTGGTGGGTGCGACAAATTCAAAGAACACATCACTGAATTGACCGCCAAAATCTTCTAATGCAACAACATAACCATCTGCGTCAAATACAACCACTAACGGGTCTACAAAATATAATCCATCTACATCTGACGCGCTAATGGTGAACGATGTGCCTTCTTTGACTTCTAATAAGGCATATAACACCATACCGTTCAATTCCATTTCGATGGTTACAGGCTCGGTTGGGGCAAGTTCGCCTTCACCATTGGTAATGGTCACAGCACCGAAAAAGGCTTCTGTTACCGCATCAACATCATCCGCATCCAACAGATAGGCGATGTAACTTTGATAGGCGAGTGGGAAGGCTTGCATGTCTGGGTCGGTTTGTAAGGCGCTATATTGGGCAATGGCTTCGCTTGCGCCTTCAATATCACCATCTGCTAACAGTGCCAGCCCATATAACCGCCATGAATAAGGTGCTTCTGGATTATCATCGGTGCTGACCTTGCCCATTTGAACCGCCGATGCGTAATCACCGAGTTGATAATAGCCGCGGAGCATGGTGTTATAGTTGAAGGGAATATTCTCTACATTTTCTTGTGCAATGGTCATGATGGTATCAATGCCTGCCTGTGAATCACCAATTGATACCTGACAATTGCCTTTTACGCGAATCATGAACCACCATTCAGGGTCTATTGCTAAACCTTGTTCGGCATATTGAAGCGCAGATTCACATTCGCCAATCAGACGATAACTTTCGGCAAGTTCATCGAGGATGAAGGTATTTTCTGGGTCTATACTCAGGACATATTCACCTGCATCAATGGCGGCACCATAGTTATCGAAGTGATATTCGGTCAAAACACGGCTTTCGAGTGCAAATAAGTTATCTGGACTCAACTCCAATGATGTTTCGATGTCGGCAATGGATAATTCATATTCACCAAGCCATTTATACACATCGGCGCGGACGGCATACCCAAGCGCATATTCTGGATTGATTTCGAGTGCGCGATTCACGGATTCTAAGGCTTCTTCATCAAGCTCAAATTCCGATAAAATACGCGCCCGCGTCATATGTGCAAACGCATATTCACTATCCAGCGCAATTGCGCCATCTATCGTTTCTAAAGCACGGTCATATTCGCGCATAAAAAATAATGCCCCTGCATGATACATCTCGCTGAAGGCACTTTGTGCGCCTTGTGCGATGAGTTCTTCTGCATTGCTTATAGCGAGTTCATCTTCACCCCACCAATAAGCACAGGCGACGAGGGTTTCTCTGGGATAGGTATAACTGTCATCTAATTCGACTGCGCGTTGGGCATCAATGAGACATGCTTCATAATCACCCAATAGAAAATAATTATCGGCGCGGTCGGAGAGGGCAAAAATATCATCGGGATACAATTCGAGTGCGCGGTTATAATAGGGAATTGCCTCTTCATATTGCCCCAACCAACGATACGCATTGGCAGTAGATTGCAAGGCAAAATTTTCATCTGGCGCAATTTCTAACCAACATAATGATAAACGCAGGGCTTCTTCGGGGTTATTGGCATCAAATGCCTCGCGGGTGAGGGTATCATAATCGGCGTTGGGGTCGCAGGTATCATCCGTTTGGGCGTGAATAACGGTGATAGAACTGACCAATAAACTGAACATGAGGATAAACAAAACCAGTTTTTTCATAAGGGGTCTCCTTTGATGGTAATCGTGTCTTTTTTAGTGTATCACATCTTTTAATCCTGAATTCTATAAAAATTTATATTTTGTAATATATGGGTATGGTGCTTGATTTCATGCCGAAATTGGCTTATAACAATGCGATTATGATTTGGATGGATGAGATGAATTTTATGACACGATACCGCGCAATTTTGGCTTATGATGGGACGGCTTATCAGGGGTTTCAGCGTCAAAATGATGCCCCGACCATTCAATTGATGCTGGAAAATGCCATTCAAAAGGTGACGGGGCAACTGGTTACGGTCATCGGGGCTGGGCGCACAGATACAGGCGTTCATGCCACAGGGCAGGTGGTGGCGTTTGATGTGGATTGGGCGCATGATGATGAGTCGTTGCTCCGTGCGCTTAATTTTCATTTACCTGATGATATTGCCCTGCAAGACATCCGCCAGCATGATGGATTTCATCCACGTTATGATGCACTTGCCCGCCGATATGTCTATACGGTCATCCATACGCCACATCGTCACCCGTTGTATCGTCATTCGGCGTGGCATTTGTATGGTGAACTATCGCTAGGTGCATTGCAAACTGTCGCGCCCATGCTCATCGGGGAGCGCGATTTTAAGGCATTTGGTCATGACCCGATGAAACGTGATAACACCGTGCGCGAGGTATTTGTTTCGGAATGGTCATCCACACCGATTACAGACGGGGTATTATTGCGCTATACGGTAGAAGCCAACGCCTTTCTATATCATATGGTGCGGCGGATGGTATCGGCGCAAATCGCAGTGGGGCGGGGGATGATGAGCATAGACGAATTTACACACATTCTGGCGATTGGTGATATGGGAAAAATCCGCCAGATTGCGCCCTCACACGGATTGGTGCTTGAAAAAGTGCGCTATTCCGATGATAATAACTAACGCTTCGCAAAACCCCTCTTTTTTGAATAATCAGGTGGCACAAATCGAAGTTTTTGTTTAATTGATAGCGGAGCTATTTTTGCCCGCTTGAGGAGATTTTATGAGAATCAAGACTTTTGTAACAACACCAACCGACATCGAGCGTGAGCGTCGTTGGTGGATTATTGATGCCGAAGGGCAAACCCTTGGGCGCTTGGCTTCTAAGATTGCCCCCATTTTGCAAGGCAAAAATAAAGCCATTTATACCCCCAATTTGGATACAGGGGATTATGTTGTGGTCATCAATGCCGCCAAAATTGCCGTCACAGGCAAACGCATGGATGATAAAATGTATTATCGCCATTCCAATTATCCAAGTGGTCTTACCGAAATGAATTTGCGCGATTTGCTGGCGAAATTTCCAGACCGTCCTCTTCAAATTGCGATTCGTGGTATGTTGCCAAAAACCCGTATGGGTCGTCAGATGATTAAAAAACTGAAGATTTATGCTGGTACAGACCATCCCCACGCCGCGCAAAATCCGCAACCGTTAACGTTGGAACTTTAAGGAGAAGATGAGCGATGTCGCAATATTATGAAGGAATTGGTCGGCGCAAATCGGCAACAGCACGGGTGCGTTTGTACCCCAACGGGACGGGCAATGTGTTGATTAATGACAAAGACGGGCGTGATTATCTGCCCCGTTCTGGTGATTATGAAATCATGGTCGAACCGCTCACCCTGATTGGTCAAGAGAGTAGTTACGATATGACCATCCATGTCAATGGCGGTGGGATTAGTGGGCAACGCGATGCCATCAAGTTGGGTGTGGCGCGTGCGCTCCTCAAAATTGACCCCGAATTGCGTTCACGCCTGCGTGGTGCAGATTATCTCACCCGTGATTCGCGTGAGAAAGAACGGAAGAAACCCGGTCTCAAACGTGCGCGTAAAGCCCCAACCTATACCAAACGTTAGAAGCAGTCCAAAAATTCCCCACTTACGGGGAATTTTTGTT
>JALONZ010000360.1 GCA_025454675.1 Anaerolineae bacterium
ATGTTGGCGCAATTTATCATTGGCGCGGACATCGGTGATGATGACCACTTCGCCACGATTGGCAAAGGCTAACGGGAATGATTGTGTGTTATTCGGCTTATTCATCGGCGTATATTCGGCTAACATGGCTCGACCTCCACCAAAAGGGCTTCGGATTTGCGGAGTGAGAGATGATACCCGCGCACCAGATAATCAATCGGGTCGCCCATCGGCGCAGATTTGACCATCTCCACCGTTGTGCCTTTTATAATCCCCATATCCATCAAACGGCGACGAATACCCCCTTCACCGCTAATTTTTGTCACGGTTGCCCGATTTCCGCGCCCTAATTGGTCTAATGTCATAGCCACACCTTCATCTCTATCCACATATACAAATTTCATTATAGGCAGTGTAGCATGATGGAAAATGGGGCAAATAGTGACATTCATCACGCGAAAAATGCGTTTTATCACTTTACCTATGAATAAAAAATCTTCTCAGATGAGAAGAAATAGGTTATTCAATACAGAAAATAATGTTTACTGTGGTTAAAATTGAAACGGGGTGAGCGCCAAGCCAATCAAGATGAGCAAGATGATGGCGGTGGCGACTTGCCACCACCATGTCCTTGTGGGATAGGAGCGCATTACTCACCACCTGTTGCAATATAGTCGTGTTCGGTTTGAAGGATGATGCGCTTGCGATTGATTCCCCACCGATACCCCGCCAAATCGCCATTTTTCCGCACAACCCGATGACACGGAATCGCCAATGCGACTGGATTGGTGGCACACGCCCGCGCTACAGCTCGGCTGGCAGTCGGTTGCCCCAACATCACCGCCACCTCATCATAAGACCGTGTTTCGCCATACGGAATTTGGCGCAATATCTCCCACACACGGCGTTGAAAACTGGTGGCGATAATATCCAGTGGCAAGGCTAATGAGGCTTGTTCACCATCCAAATAAGCCAATAATTGATGAACGGCAGAGGTCAATTTTTCATCATCACGGGTCATAGTCGCACGCGGAAATTCCATGTGCAAATCCGCGCCTAACTCCCCTTCACTATCGCCCAACGCGATTTTACAAACACCCCCCGCGGTCATCGCCACGAGGATATAACCGAGTGAACACGGCACAATCGCATAGGTAATGGTCATATTATCCGCGCCATTCCGATAATGTATGGGGGTCATACCCAGTAACTGGTGTGTCTGCTCATACACCTGACTGCTGGTGTTATAGCCCGCATCATACACCGCATCTGTCGCCGTTGCGCCATTTTTTAAGGCAGATTTGAGCCGTCCTTGCCGATAGCTATCGGCATATTGGCGGGGCGAAATGCCGACCAATCGCTTGAATACCCGTTGCAGATGGTATGGACTCATATTGAATTTTTCGCCCAATTCATCCAGTGTGGGAATGCGCTCATGCTCCGTTTCTAAATAGCGACATATCTCGGTAATGAGAGGCAAATGCGGGTCTGGGATGGCATCCTGTGTGGGATGACACCGTTCACAGGGGCGATACCCTGCGTTTTGGGCATCGTCTGGCGTATCAAAAAATGCGACATTCTCACGAAACGGACGGCGCGATGGGCAGGTGGGACGGCAGAATATCCCTGTGGTTTTGACGGCATAGACAAACACATTATCATAGGCAGAATCGCGGTTTTGGACGGCTTCCCAATAGGCTTGTTCGTTCATGATGTGCATCCTTTTCTCATCTCATCTTATAAAATGATTGTATGCCATATCGGGATAGGTCACTATCACATTCTTGCGCGTCAAATTTTTGCATCACACGCCATTTTGATATATAAACAACATCACGATTCAACTATTCAACAAGGAGTATTATCATGGAAAATAACGCCGAGAATTTGAACTACCCGACAAAGGCGAAGCGATTCAGCAAGAATTAGCTCAACAAGGCTGGAAAGTAGTCAATCAAAAAGTTCTACAAGATGGCGCTTCTAAAAGCATTCATTATGAACGCCCCAAACTTGCCCAATCCCCCTCTGAACAACCGCCTTATATCCGCCCAACGGATAAAGATACGATGCAGGATAGGATGGAATATGCCTGCTTAACATTCAGCCAAGATGTTACATCTGCTGGGACATTTATGATTGAGTTTTATGATAAGCAAACGTATCGCAAAACCGAGCCGATGACAGGGTTATGGCGGAGTGAGGTTATCAAACAATTTAAGCAACAGCATTGGCAAGAAAAACACGGTATGGGTGATGGTGAGTGGGTCATCACTTATTTTCAACGTCCTAATTCACCCGCCAATGCCCCAATTGGCGATTGGCTACCTACCTCTACGCCACAACCAGAAGCGAAACCTTTACCACAACAAGAAGGGCTAGACAGTATCCGCAAATCTTGGTCAACGACACCACAACCAGAAATGAAACCTGTATCTCAACCGTCTATTTATGCCCCGCGCCCCAAACGCAAATCCCCCATGCACAGCACAGGCGACCTTGAAGAGGGTGTCGAATACATGAAAATCACCTTTTTTCGGTTTAACCAACGCATGGAAATCGGGATTTATGGCAAAGGAATTGAGTCATCAGACTATGCCCGAACTGGTGAGTTAGGCATCTATCTCAAAGAATTGGAAAAAGAGGGGTGGCATCATGTGTATGGCACAGGCGATAGTGAAGGCATTTTGGCGTATTTGGAACGCCAACGCATCATGCCATAAGTGAATAAAGTCCTTAATGCTTTCTATAGCCTATCTTAATCCAATTTCGATGATTTTTGTGGTATCATAATGGTGGAAGCAAAGTGTGAAATAGTTATTTTAATATGAAATAACAGGAGAAATAAACATGACTTCACCGCCAGTACACATTACATCACCGCCTAAATATCGTGCGTATACACTTCAGACGTATCGTCAAGTTCCACAAATGAACGCACTATCTGAGGATGAAAAATTTGCCATAGATGTTGTTGGCAACGTCCTCCCCTTCAAAATTAACCAGTATGTGATTGACCACCTCATCCATTGGGGTGATGTGCCAAACGACCCGATTTACCGCCTCACCGTCCCACAACGGGATATGCTTTTACCCCACCAGTTTGATATGATGGCACACCTGTTACGGCGCGGTGCATCATCAGACGAAATTCGCAAAATGGCGAATGAAATCCGCTTAGACCTCAACCCACACCCTGCTGGACAATTAGAATATAATGTCCCAACCGTGAACGGAGTTCGGTTGACGGGTGTGCAACATAAATATCCAGAAACCGTTCTATTCTTTCCCAGTCAGGGGCAAACCTGCCATGCGTATTGTACATTTTGCTTTCGGTGGCCCCAATTTGTCGGCATGGATGAACTGAAATTCGCCATGAAAGAGACCGAGTTACTCATCGCCTATTTGCGCGAACATCCCGAAGTAACCGACATCTTATTCACAGGGGGCGACCCGATGATTATGAAAACCAGCGCATTCGCCTCTTATGTTGAACCGCTTTTAGAACTCGATACCATTCATACCATTCGCATCGGCACAAAAGCCCTCAGTTATCATCCGTATCGCTTCACAACCGATAATGACGCGGATGATATGATGCGGTTATTCGATAAAATTGTCGCCTCTGGCAAGCATCTTGCCATCATGGGGCATTTTAATCATCCCAACGAATTAAGCACACCCGCACTAGAAGATGCGGTGGCGCGGATTCGGAATACGGGGGCGCAAATTCGCACCCAATCGCCCCTCATGCGTCATATCAATGCCGATGCCCAAACATGGGCGCGGATGTGGCGCAGGCAAGTGGATTTGGGGATGATTCCCTACTACATGTTCCTCGCACGGGATACGGGCGCACAACATTATTTTGCTGTGCCATTGGTCGAGGCATGGCACATTTTCCGCGAAGCCTATCAACAAGTGAGCGGGATATGCAGAACGGTGCGCGGACCCAGCGCCAGCGCGACACCCGGTAAAATTCAGGTGTTGGGTGTGAGCGAAGTGTATGGGGAAAAAGTGATTACCCTGCGCTTTTTGCAGGGGCGTAACCCCGATTGGGTGCATCGCCCATTTTTCGCCAAATATGACGAAAATGCGACATGGGTAGATGAACTGGTGCCTGCCTTTGGAGAAGAACGATTCTTTTTTGAAGAAGAATTGGCATTCGCACCGAATTAAATCGGTATCCTCTAGGCGCTCGTGATGAGCGCCTCACCCCTCATTTATTCAAACAATTTGGCACGCATTTTGGCATATTCAGTTTAATGAACGTCAATTATCGGTGATTACGGTTTGGATGCAAACCAAAGCTACATCCCAATTTCGATTTATCACCCTAAAACCAGGGCGGAAAAAATAACATGGATATTGAACTCTATAAACGGGTTGTGATTAACCAAAATATACCACCATCGAATATTTATGCGGGGGATATTGCATGGTTACTGGATTTTGTGCCACATCCATCGGGTGGCGAAGAAGGGTGTGTCGTCGAAATTTTTAATGCGCTAGGCGATTCTATCGCGGTGGTGGTTGTGCCACGGTCTGCCATATCCCCATTGCAACAAGACCAAGTGTTGAGTGTCCGTACCATTCAAAAAGTGAGTTAAGGCGCTCGCATCATGAGCGCCTTACCCCTCATCATCCACCACGCCCGCCTCGCTACAATCACCACAAACCCCATAAAATTCCAACAAATGCCCCGTCAATTTCACACCAAATTCAGCTTCTAGGCGCTCAGATAATACCCCTAGCCCGCAATCTTCAAATTCGATTGTTTGATGGCATTGCACACACACAATATGATGATGATGTCCGTCAGGCATCAAGACATAGGTCGGCGTGGCGCTACCTGATGTATAGGTCGGGCGAATAATCGCCAACCGTGTGAGCAAATCCAGCGTGCGGAACACACTCGCCCGCCCAATCGAAGAATCCCGTTTAGAGACTTCATCCAAAATTTCCGCAGAGGTCATATGCCCCTCATGCGTCTCAATCACCCCCAACACGGTTGCGCGGGCGGTGGTCAATTTGTAGCCTGCATCCCGTAGGCGTTCCAATCGTGGTGAAATTATCATGAGTCTTAATCCTTGCTTCCTTGTCATCCGTATTGAGACATGGTATCATTTAACCCGTTCAATATCAACATAAGGAGAACATGTAAATGAAACGTCTGTTATTCATGATTGTACCGCTAGTTATGCTATTTGGGATGAATCAATTCAGCACACAAGCCCAATCCCCCCTTAAAGTGGTCGCTACCATGTCCATCATTGCCGATGTCGCCAAAAATGTGGGTGGTGATTTGGTGGATGTGACCGCCATTATCCCCGCAGGGAGTGATGTGCATGGGTATATCGCCACGCCACAAGATATTGCGCTTATGGTAGATGCCGATGTGGTGCTGGTGAATGGTTTGGGGATGGAAGAAGGCTTGCTCGAAATCATCGAAGAAAATGTGCCAGATGCGGTTATCGTGTCATTGGGGATTAATGTGTTGAGCAGTGACCATCATCATGAGGATGAACATCACG
>JALONZ010000361.1 GCA_025454675.1 Anaerolineae bacterium
TTTATGCGTTGACCATCTATCTGATAATAATCTTGAATCAGTCTATTTATCCACACATTTTCATTGGCACTATGACCACTATACGGCGGATTGCCTAATATCACCATAATTGGCTTCTGTTGTTTAATTTCGGTCGCAGTGTTAGCTTCATGAATGATGAATTGCGCGAACATCTGTTGACGTTGTTTAATACCCTCATCCAGCGCGTTGGTGAGGTAAATTCCCAATCGTTGCCCGCGCGGGAAATCGTATCCCATATCGCGCAATTGCAACCCCAATTTAAGATGGGCAACTGTATAGGGTGCGATGAGCAACTCGAAGGCGAATAAGCGTTTGAGCAAATTCTGCGTTACATAATTTTTCCACATCCCCTTCGATGCAAAACCGTCATAAATATGCCGAATCACACCATATAAAAATGTACCTGTGCCTGTGGCGGGGTCTAGGATAATCGCGTTTTCATCGGCTAATCCATCAATATGAAATTTTTCGCGCAATAAATAATCCACACTCCGCACAATATAATTAACGGCGGGTTCTGGTGTGTAATAAACACCGCGCTTCTTTCTCAGGTCGGGGTCATATTGACTGAGGAATGTCTCATAAAAATGCACAACCGTATCCGTTTGTTCGGTATCCCGTCCAAAATCTTTGAGCAACGATTCGGTATCGGTGAGCGCCAAGACTTCTGCCAATCGTTTTACCAACCAATTGAGCCGTTCACCCAAATTGGCAAAACTCATCCCATGAAATAATTCGCGCAAAAACGGGTTGGTGTTGGGAACATATTTATCTGCGACATCGGCATCAAATGTCTTGGCGGGTTTTTCGTAATGGATACGCGCCACAAATAACCCATATGTCAGGGTTTGTGCATACATATCGGCAAATTCCTCAATGCTCAGTTCGGGTAACAAGGTCTGCCGAAAACCTTCTAATTGGTCGGTTAATTGTGGGGATGGTTGTGATGTTCGCATATCGCGTTCAATCAGTTTGCGGATGAGTTGCGCCACACCAGCCAATCGTTGAGCAAATTCAAGCGTGGTATTCAGTTGGGGCATCCGATATTGCAAATAACTGCCGAGCATCATCTCTAGGGATGCAAAATTCGTTTCAATCGGCACAATTTGATTGTCTTTAATCTCCCCAATCCGAATAGTGTCTTGATGCACACCTTTCACATACCAGCGAAATTCCAAATAATCGGTGAGGATGACATTTTCGAGGGCGTGATAACGCATCATCTGTTCCGATTGTTCTTCTTTATCCAGATTGATGCCAATATTTTTGCATTCTACAATCCCAATAGATAACGAAATACCATCTTCATCCACAGTACGGATTTCCAAATCGGGTGCGCCAATTTCAATTCGACGTGGTTCATTGATAACAATCAGGTTGTCATCCAGTGATGCCAAATAAATCTCTAATGCACCACGATGGGTATGTTCGGTGGCATCACCTGTACGATATTTATCATTCAACTGTTGAAGATAGTCGCTGATGGCACTCATTTCATCATCCTTGTATCATTGAGATGCACCTATTATAACACAGAACAAAATGGCGGACATACGCACATAAAGACGCTAATCCGCCACTCCGATTCAATTCAAAAAAACACATAGACAAACATCATTCCCTTATGATACAATCCATTTTAGTTCGGGGTATAGCGCAGTTGGTAGCGCGCTGTGTTTGGGACGCAGAGGTCCCCAGTTCGAGTCTGGGTACCCCGACAGATTTTACCGAACTTGCGGGTATGGTGTAATGGTAGCACGCGACCCTTCCAAGGTCTCAGTACGAGTTCGAATCTCGTTACCCGCTAAAAAATTCCCCTATTTTAGACAAGTTGTATATTTGGGTCTATAGCTCAACGGCAGAGCTACCCGCTCATAACGGGTTGGTTATAGGTTCGAATCCTATTGGACCCACACATCAAAGACAGGCGATGATGAATCGCCTGTCTTTGATTGTGGTTATAGCCCCGCCCTATCCAGACGGTCTAAGAGTCCTCTCAGTTTAGGATAACTTTGTCGCATAATTTTGATACGTTCTTTGAAAGAATTCATATCATCCTGATACTGCGCCAATGCTTGCAAATCTTTTAGGATTTCAATCGCCTTATCATAGAATGAGGTGCTTTTTTGAGAGACCAGTTCATGGACTTGCGCCCACAAATCATCTTTTTTAGGGGCTAATTGCTCCATTTTTTTCTGTAGGGCTTTTGCCTTTTTCTGTTTCTCTACAGCAATCCGTTGCGCTTGTATTTCTTCCGCCATATTGTTTAATTCAACAATTGAGCGCCCTGCCAAAGTCGGCTTTTCTTCTGAGGTGGGTGTCGAAAATTCACGTAACCGTTTTGCAAGAGCAATATCTAAGCGAGGCTCACGCGCCAATAGACGTTTGAGGAATGCTAATTTTTCATCATCTGGTAGTAAGGGAAGTTTATCTTCCAAATTTTCGGCAATTTGTTGAAGCGGTTCGCTTTTTTGGGCAGATGCAACCACTAAATCATCACTCAATCCCCAAAATCCTGCAAAGGCTTTTAATGCAGGCGAAAGTTGCTTTAACCCATTAGGAACAGGTGGTTCGATGAATTGCGCCAATTCATCATCTTCTGGGTCAATCTCGATACTATCATCCCAATCATACATCTCCGTTTGATAGACGGCACTCATCAGCCAACCCAAATATAAGGCACGATAATCCCCATCCAAAATTTCATCTCGAATCGGGAGAATCTCCGATAACATCCCTTCCCCTTCTATCCAACCATATTCCTGTTCAAGTTCATCGAATTGAATATTCAAGATGGAACACGTTTTTTCTTGTGTCCAAACCATATTCTCGCCAAATTGATAAGTTTTCATGATATGGTCAGGGATTGCACCTTTTGGAAACTTAAACATCAATTGATGTGTTCCCCAATTGGTGATATACAGCATCGCATCAAAATATTGGTGCAACACCTGATAAGGGTCATGACGAAAATCCGAATAACTATAAACAAATGTAGCCGTTGTATCAGTGGGTTCAACACGCGATGACAATTTTCGGATAGCTTGTTTATCATCCTCAGTCAAACGTCTATCAACCGCCCGAAATTCATAAAATTGATATTCGCTCATGAATCTATCCTTTCATTTTTCCAAGTCTTGACGGAACACACCCCTAATTCTATAATACCTGTCTGAATAAAGCACGTTTTCTTTACCATAGACAGCGGGTGGCAAATCAGCGCCTTAATTCCCCGCCGAGGTGAGGTACATGACCATTAGACACTTTAATGGCAGTCTTCACTTTGTATTGTGGACTGCTTTTTTCATTTTGGTGACAAATCCACCAAAAAATCTTTATCGGAAAGGAGGAAAAAAGTTTTGCCACTTTCAAAGGAACGCAAAAACGAACTGGTCGCTGGGTATTTGGAAATTCTGGACGATTCTAATGGTTTCATCATCATTCAATCCAAAGGGTTAACAGTTGCCCAAGTGAACAACCTACGGAAAAAAGTGCGTGATGCCAAAGGTCAATATGCCGTTGTCAAAAACACACTTTTCACCAAAGCATTAGAGATGAAAGGCTACCCTGTCCCATCTCACCTACTGAATGGTCCCGTCTCGGTGGCATTCGGTATGGCAAATTTGCCAGAGGTCGCTAAAGCCGTACTCGAATTCCAAAAAGAATTCAACGAAAAAGTGAACGTCACTGGCGGTATCATGGGCAAAGATATTTTGGATGCGAATCGTGTTGATTCTGTCTCCAAACTGCCCACACT
>JALONZ010000362.1 GCA_025454675.1 Anaerolineae bacterium
TTTTTGTCTGCGGTTGAGAATTTTGTCGTACAAAAGGTATATGCAGAACGCCATGCGATTCAACTCGCAGTCGGGCAAGGCACAGATTCCGCCAGTGCCTATAAAATTGAAATTCGGGGCATAGATTTCAACTCAGATACCTACTATCGTGGCGAGGTGGTCGAAAATATCATCGGCACAGTATGGCAAACTCGCAGTCAGCAATTGATGAACGCCATTCGCGCCCTCATCCCCGACTTTGATGCTCATAATGAAAAAATTCCCGTCAATATCGAGGGCTTAGAAAAAGTCCCCAACCCCATTTTGATGTATGAGGGGTTACTTGATAGTTTTGTCAATGGGACAAGTGCCACCATTCATGGTGATTTGCATCCGGGTAACATCATGATTGGACCCAAAGAAAGTGCCTTTTTAATTGATTTTGCCCATACCCGCGAAGGACATACCATTTTCGATTGGGCAACGCTCGAAATTAGCCTACTCAATGATTACATCATGCCCTATGCAGGCGAAACATGGAACGATGCCCGCCGTGTCATCGGGTATTTGCAACGACTGAATGGTGGTGATTTACCTGCCGACATCCCAGAACCACTACACTCGCGTCTAGCAGTCTTAAAATCACTGCGCGGGTTAGTCCGTTTGTGTCTTGCCAATGAAAACCAATGGTCAGAATATTTCATCGCGTTGGCATTTTGCAGTTTGCGGGCGCTCACATGGGAAACAGTCTCATTAGCAGGACGGCGTTTAATGGTTTTGGTGGGTGGGTTAGCCATTCACGAATTGCGAACACGTTTCCGTCCGAGTGATGAAAATACCGAAGATACAGAAGATACCTATCGCAGTTTTTGATGACAATTGGTTATAATATCCCAAATATTGTTTAGCCAATGCAATCTAAAGGGGAATTATGGAAGATTTAAGCGGACAAATCATTAAAACCTATGAATTGCAAGAACGCATAGGCATTGGCGGATTTGGTGTTGTTTATCGTGCCTATCAAAAATTGATTGGCAGAGAAGTCGCCATCAAAATTATTTTGCCCGAATATGCCAATAAACCCGATTTCATTCGCCGATTTGAAGTCGAAGCCCAACTTATCGCCCGCTTAGAACATCCTCATATCGTACCCCTATATGATTATTGGCGCGAACCCAGTGGTGCTTATTTGGTCATGCGTTGGTTGCGTGGGGGAAGTGTTCAAGAACTCATCAAACAGCGTGGGGCGCTAGACCTTGCGACCATCAGCAAAATGCTCACCCAATTGAGCGAGGCGCTCATCGTAGCACATCGGCAAGGGGTGGTGCATCGTGACCTAAAACCCGAAAATATTTTGCTGGATACCGATGGTAATGCGTATCTGTCCGATTTTGGTATCGCCAAGGATTTGACCGATAATCAAGGCATCACCCAAAATAACGCCATTCTCGGCTCGCCTGCCTATCTATCACCAGAACAAATTAAAGGCGAAAGTGTCACCGCACAAAGTGATATTTATGCGATGGGCATCGTATTATATGAAATGCTCACCGGCAAACGCCCCTATGATGCAACCTCCCCTGCCACATTGATGTATAAACATCTCAGCGAAGCCCTGCCCGATGTGAACACCCAAGTCGCAGGGTTGCCCGAAGAATTGAATCTGGTGCTTGCGCGTGCCACAGCCAAAGACCCATCAGATCGCTACGAAACCATCTTAGATTTTGCGCGGGGTTTCCGTCATGCCATTAAAGAGGTCGAAACCCCATCAGGGACACTCATCCTCACCAGTTCTGGCATCAATACACCCGACCCCGAAAATCCATACAAAGGGTTACGTGCCTTCCAACAGTATGATGCCGCCGATTTCTTTGGGCGCGAAGGCTTCACACTGAATGTCATCAACCGACTTTTAGAAGATACCCCCAATTCGCGCTTTTTGGCGGTGGTCGGTCCCAGTGGTAGTGGCAAATCAAGCGTTGTAAAAGCAGGTGTTTTACCCGCATTACGTGATAATGCTATCCCAGGTTCAAAAGATTGGTTCATCATCGAAATGTTACCTGGCTTAGACCCAATGGAAGAATTAGAGGCGGCACTACTCCGAATTGCCGTCAATCCGCCCGAAAGCCTGCTTAATCAACTCATGCAAGATGAACGTGGATTAGTCCGTGCGTTAAAACGTGTTTTGCCAGAAGATGAGACCGAACTGCTATTATTAATAGACCAATTTGAAGAATTATTCACATTGGTGGACGAAGAACATAAACGCGCTCATTTTATGGATAGCATCATCACCGCCATCAACGAGCCACGCAGTCGCTTGCGGGTCATTATCACACTCCGCGCCGATTTTTACGATAAACCACTCAATTACAATCGGTTTGGCGAATTGATGCGCCAACGCACCGAAATTATTTTGCCCCTCAATACCGAAGAATTAGAACGTGCCATCAGCGCCCCCGCAAAACGCGCTAATCTTGTCCTTGAAGAAGGATTAGTGACCAATATCGTGGCAGATGTCAATCAGCAACCGGGCGCACTCCCCCTACTCCAATACGCCCTCACTGAATTATTTGAACGGCGTAATGGCTTGATTCTCACCCTATCCGCCTATAGCGAAATCGGTGGGACGATGGGCGCACTTGCACGTCGTGCCGATGAACTGTATGAAGGACTTGGTGATGATGGTCAACGCCTCGCCAAACAACTCTTTTTGCGCCTTGTAACATTAGGCGAAGGTACAGAAGACACCCGCAGGCGTGTTTTACAAAGCGAATTGCTATCCGTTGGCAATAATGCAGAAGAAATGCAACTCGTCATTGAAGGGTTTGGTCGCTATCGGTTGCTCACCTTTGACCATGACCCACAAACCCGCAGTTCCACCGTGGAAGTGGCGCATGAAGCCCTCATCCGTCAATGGGGACGCTTACGCGAATGGCTCAATACCAGTCGTGAAGATTTACGCACCCAACGCCGATTAACCGCATCTGTCGAAGATTGGGAAAATTCTGGCAAAGAACCCAGTTATTTATTGCGCGGCTTGCGCTTAGAACAAATCGAAGCATGGCGCACTACCGCCGACTTGGATATGAACGCCGAAGAAGCCGAATATGTCCGCGCCAGCATCGCAGAGCGAGAACGTTTAGTCACTGCCGAAAGAGAACGCCAAGCCCGCGAAGAATTATTGGAACAACGTTCAGAACAACGCCTCCGCGCCCTTGTCATTTTCATGACGATTGCCGCGTTGGTCGGGATTGGTCTCGCCATTTTCGCTTTCTCTCAAAGCCAAGAAGCACAAACTGCCCGTCAACAAGCTGAACAAAATGCGCTAGAAGCACAAACCGCGCGTGATATGGCAGAACAAAACGCCGCCGAAGCAGGCGCATTAGCCCTTGCCGCCAATGCACGAAATGAATTGACCAATGGTAATTCCAGCCTTAGCATTGCGCTCGCCACTGTTGCCGAAGGGCGTTATACCCCTGCTCCAGTTGAAGTGCGTCGCATTTTAGCCAATGCAATTTTAGGTGCGGGTGTCAAGTCACGTTATGAAGGACATACAGGCGCTGTCACGACAGTCGCATTTAGCAATGATGGACGCTATGCCCTCTCTGGGTCTGGTGATGGGACAGTCCGCATTTGGGATAATCAAACCCGTCAATTCGTGCGTCTTTCTGGCAGCTCAAGCGGAGGGACACACGATCGAGACCATTGAGTCGATCGGTCAGCATCCGGAACTGGGCTGGAAACCCAGCCAGGGGTTACACCCCTGCAGCTCGATAAATTGGCA
>JALONZ010000363.1 GCA_025454675.1 Anaerolineae bacterium
TGGCGATTGATAACGCCAGCCTGGCGGCATATGGGCGCACCACCAGCGAATGGTCACGCCTACATTTTGCCAAATTGATGGACATCGTGAGCAGTGGCGTGGCGCGGGTGGTGGGTTTTGACATTTTATTCTCCGAAGCCACCGCTTATGACGGGGCGTTCATCACTGCCCTGCAAAATGCCCGCCAAAGCGAAGCCCGCACACGGGTGATTATGCCCATCGCGGGGTTGGATATGGGCGAGGCGGATGTATCGCAAACCTTGACCTATAGCGCGGTCATCACCCCGCAACGGGCATTTTTGGAGGTGATTGATAACCTGGGGTTTGTCAATGCCTATCCCGATAACGACCGCACGGTGCGCCGTTATATGTCGCGGGCGCTGTATCCGTGCATCGGGGAAGATTGCACAGAGGCGAATCAGACGGGCTATAGTTTTGCGATTGCCACCTATTTGGCGTATCTGCGAATCCCCGCGCTTGCCATCCCACAGGTGATACGCCCCGATGACGGCGGCTTGTGGATAACCGAAGAACGGCGCATCGCGGTGGATGACAACGGGTTGTGGTTGCCCAATTTTTTTAGTGTGCCAGATGAAACGGTGTTCACGGTGGTGTCGTTTGTGGATGTATTAGAGGGGCGCATTGACCCTGCCCTCTTCGCCGACAAAGCCGTGATGGTGGGCGTGATGAACAGCACTGGCTCGGCGGATGTGTATCATGTCCCCACCAGCCAAGCGGGGGCGCGGATGTTTGGGGTGGAGATTCACGCCAATGCGTTTGAATCTATCTTTTGGAATGTGTCGTATCGGGAAGCAAGCGCGATGACTGAAATCATGCTGATTTCGGTCATCGCGCTGACCAGTAGCCTGATTTACGCGCACCTGCGTTGGTGGTGGATGTGGGTATTGGGCGCGGTGTTGGGTGTGCTATGGGCAATCATCGCCATTTTACGCTTCGATACCACGGGCGAGATGTTGAGCTTATTTTTGATGCTGTTGGCGGTGGTGCTCCCCATTATGGGCAATATGTTATTGGATATTGTCACCGAGACCATCCGCCGTGAGCGCACCGAAGCGCAATTGAAAGCCGAACAAGACTTATCGGCGTTGCGCTTGGTGATGATTGAAGAGAAAGACCAGCAAAATCAGACGCTGGCAGAACTGAGTATGCTCAAAACGCAGATGATACGCATGGCAAGCCACGACCTGAAAAATCCGTTGGGCATCATCATCACCTATGGCTCGCTCATCCAAGAAGATGTGGCATACGACCCCAGCGTGATGAAACCCGACCACGCACGATTCATTGATAGCATGGTCAAAAGCGCCCACGATATGCTGACCATCATCGAAGAAATTTTGAATTTGGAGCAGTTGCGGTCTGGCAACATCAAAAAAGACCCGCTCGCCATCAATTATGTGGTAAGCGCAGTCGTGGCGCAAAATCAGATGGAATCGGTAGATAAAAATCACACCATCACACTGACAATGGCAGAAAATTTGCCGTTGGTGCTGGCAGATTATCGCCAATTGTTTCAGGCAATTACCAATTTAGTGGGGAATGCGGTAAAATATACGCCAGAGAATGGCAAAATTGATGTGCGTGTGAAGATGAACGGCGATATGCTTCGGATAGAAATTCAAGATAACGGCTATGGCATCTCCGAAGAGGGGCAAAAGAACCTGTTCAAAGAATTTTATCGGGTACGGAGCGCAAAAACGGCGCATATTCAAGGCACGGGCTTGGGTCTTAGCCTTGTGAAGGCGGTCATTGAAGCACATAATGGCAAGATTTGGGTAGAAAGCGCGGAAGGCGTGGGTAGCACATTTTTTGTTGAATTACCAAAGTTTGAAGGGACATTGAGCGATGACGCATAAACGGGTCGTGCTAATAGGCATCTTATGCCTCATCATGACCATAACACATGCCCAAACCGATTACGCCGCCCTGTTACACATCGAAACAGGGATTGTTGAAGTGCGCCGTGTGAATACAACCGCGTGGATACGCCTACCCGTTGGCGCAGAAACCCCGATTGGCGTGGGTGATACCATACGCACCGGTTTTTTTGGGCGGGCATGGATTACCCTATTGGACGGCGCAATGGTCTATCTGTTGCCCACCACCGAATGGGGACTATCCGCTTTTGGCGCAGATGCGGACGGGTTCATCGGCGTGACCATCACGCAAAATGGGCGCGTGATTTATGAATTGACCCAGCCAGAATTGTTCACCACGTTCAAAATCACATCGCCACACCTAACGCTGACGTATCCCGCCAACCTGTTCGCCGTCCAAACCACCGAGACCGCCACCAGCGTGGTCGTGGCAGACGGTGAGGCGCGGGTGCGTGCTGATGATGAAGCCCAATCACCCTATACCTTCATGGGCGAAAATGTGGGCGTGCGTGGCGATGCCAATGGGGTATCTGCGCCGATTCGGTTGGATGTTCCGATGACCTTTTCTCAATTAGACGGGCGGTTAGATGGGTGCATCGGTGTGATTCAGACGGGCAATCAGCGCGATTTGAATGTGCGCGTGGGTCCCACCGAAAATTATGATGTGATTGGGTCAATCCCGAATGGGTCTACGGTGGCGCTGATGGGGGTTAGCCCCAACGGTGAACGTTATCGGGTGGCGTATAAAAGCAATTTCGGGTGGATTTTGGCGCAGGAAGTGCGAAATACTTGTGACAATTTGCCCGTGTATGGGTATAATACGTTGGAACGGCAATATGGCGTAATTGCACCCACCGAGATTGAATTGCGGTTGCTTGCCCCCTTCTTTGGGATGCCAACCGATGATGATTGGTTTTATTATGGCTGTGATGAGGATTGTTAAACATATCCCCACCCCCTAACCATTTCATGGCTTATCGTTACCCATAAGTCTGGAGAGGGTCAAAATAGGCACACGGGATACCTTTTCTTACGCAGGGTGTTAAAACTGCTAGGCAAAACCCTGTAAGCGCACTAAAGGCGCTAAAACCACCCAGATGTTCGGATTTTTAGCCCCTTTAGTGGGCTTCTAAGGCGAATAGGCGGGTGCTTTAGCACCTGACGAAAACAATTAACGAATTTCATCCCCCTTTACCTACGAGCCACAAAGATGTGGGTAAGGCATAGCCATTGCATGGAGAGGGGGAACAAGGGACGGCGAGATTGTAGCGACATGATATATCATGTCCACATGGGTGGCGGATATACTGCCTAAAAAGTGGGTGGTTGTAATGGACGACTAGCGCCACAGCGCGTATGTCGTCCACAGATTATAAATCGGCGAAATATGACGGAGGAGTATTCAAAATGAGCCTATTGGTAGTCGAAGATGCACATGCGTATTATGGAAAAATTCACGCCCTGAAGGGTGTCTCCATCACGGTGGATGAGGGCGAGGTCGTCACGCTCATCGGGGGTAACGGCGCGGGCAAAACCACCACCCTGAACACCATCTGCAACATTTTGCCGACTGCCAAAGGGCGGGTTATCTTCAAAGGTGAAGATATTACCCACACACCCGCGCATAAAATTGTGCAAATGGGCATTGTGCAATCACCAGAGGGGCGCAAAATCTTCAAACGCATGACCGTTTTGGAAAATTTGCAACTCGGCGCGTTCCAACGCAATAACGCCGCCGAAATCGCCCGCGATTTGGAGTATGTATTCGAGCGTTTCCCCCGCCTAAAAGAACGCGAAAAACAACATGGTGGCACACTCAGCGGTGGCGAACAACAAATGTTGGCGATGGGTCGGGCGTTGATGGC
>JALONZ010000364.1 GCA_025454675.1 Anaerolineae bacterium
TTCGTAGCCAGAATCGAGCGCAATCGCCTCTTCTAAAATATCCAATGCTTCATCAATATCATCATCATCCCCCGCGATTTCAATCCGAATCCGCGCACGGCGCAATAACCCGCGAATGGCGGTCATATTGGTCGTGCTGGGTTGGCTCAGTTTGGCAATTTCTGCAAACAGGGCTTGGGCATTGGTCTCGTGTGGGGTATTTTTGGCTTCTGCCAACAGTTGGCGGGCGGTGCGTTCTAAATTGCTCACCGCAGAACTCACATCTTCTCGCCCCACTTTGCGCGAGAGGGTTTGTAATTGTTGGCGCAGGTCATCTAAACGTTGTTGTAAATCGGGCATGGTTTCATCTCAACGAGTCATTTTCTAAACACACCATAACATACCTTAGTATGGCGTTAGGGGCAAGTGCTTATTTCTTTTAGTTATGATAAAATAGGGTAGACGCATGAATGAGGAGCAGTCTATTATGTTAATTACCCCTAGCCATCGTATTATGCTCATGTACGATATTCACCCCGACCACAACGAAGCCTACTATCAATACATGCTCGGCGAGTTTGTCCCTGAATTGCAAAAAATGGGCTTGTATATGATTTACGCATGGCAAGTCTATGGCGAAAATCAGCCAGAACGGTTTGTCGAATTTGTCTGTGAAAGCGCCACCATCCTCAAAAATGTCCTCATTAGTATTGAATTTCAAGAAGCTGAGGAGCGCCTGAAAGAATATACCCTGAATTATCGGCGTAAAATTGTGGTGTTCAGAAATCGCCCACAAGTGTAATTGCTTGCAATTTTGATATAACCCAATTAAACTATTTACAATCGTTAAAACTTTTTTGAATAGGAGACCTTTTGATGTCGAATAATGCTTCCAGCCTTCCTTCACGCGACCAAATCCCGCCCATCCAAACATGGAACGCCGCCACTGTTTTCCCGAATCGTGAGGCATGGGAGGCGGCAACGGGTGATGTGTTGGCATTATTGCCAGAGGCACGCAAATTTGCAGGAAAATTGGCAGAAAGTCCACAAACACTCGCCGAATTTATAGAAATAGCCGAAAAAATTCAGCGCCAATCCAAGAACCTCTAATTTTATGCGGCGATGGAATCGGCTTGTAATGCGTTGGATAGCCAAGCGACCGCCATGACGGGTAAGGCGAATGGCATTTTTGCCCAATCTATGGCATCCATGTCCTTTTTAGACCCCGAACTCATCGCCATTGGGCAATCGCAACTGAATCAATGGGTTGCCAGTGAGCCACGCCTCGCGGATTATGCCCAATATATTGATAACCTGTTCCGCCGTCAAAAGCATGTGCGTTCTGCCGAAGTGGAACAACTCATCGGCATGTCATTTGACCCAATGGGCGCGGCGGAAAATGTGTTTGATACCCTGACCAGCGCGGATATGAAATTTGCGGATGCCCGCAATAGCGCGGGAGAATCGCTCCCTGTGGCGCAAAGTACATACGACACATGGATGGATAGCCCAGACCGCGCCGTCCGCAAAAGCGCGTATGAAAGTTATACCGATGGGTATTTGGCGTTCAAGAACACCATCGCCACCGCCTATATTTCGAGTGTGAAGCGCGATGTGTTTTATCAACGGGTGCGCGGATTTAATAGTACCCTCGAAGCCTCGTTATTTGAAAATAATATCCCTGTCGAAGTGTTCCATAACCTGATTGATACCTACAAGAAAAATATCCCCACATGGCATAAATATTGGTCGGTGCGGCGGCGTGTATTGGGTGTGGATTCGCTCCAACCGTATGATATTTGGGCTCCGCTCACCTCAAAACCGCCCGTTGTGCCATTTGAACAAGCCGTTGAATGGATTAGCAATGGGATGAAACCATTGGGTGACGATTATGTGCGCGTGTTGCGTCAGGGATGCTTAGAAGACCGTTGGGTAGACCGCGCTGTGAACGAAGGCAAACGCACAGGCGCATTTTCATTTGGCACATATGACACCATGCCCTTCATCATGATGAGTTATGACGATTCGATGGGCGGGCTCAGCACATTGGCACACGAATTGGGTCATAGTATGCACAGTTATCTGTCTAAGCAGAATCAGGCGTTGGTGAATAGCCGTTATACGCTGTTTGCGGCGGAAGTCGCATCGAATTTCAATCAAGCCATGACCCGTGCGTATCTGCGCGAAGCCAACCCCGATACACTGTTCCAAATCGCGCTGATTGAAGAAGCGATGAGCAATTTCCACCGTTATTTCTTCATCATGCCCACACTCGCCCGTTTTGAATTGGAAGTCCATCAACGGGTGGAAAAAGGGCAGGGTGTGACGGCGGATGAATTGATTGACCTGTGCGCGGATTTATTCGCAGAGGGTTATGGCACAGAGATGAATTTTGACCGCCAACGTATCGGCATCACATGGGCAACCTTTGGGCATTTATACAATGCGTATTATGTTTATGCCTACGCGACAGGCATCAGCGCCGCGCACGAATTGGCGAAAGGCATTTTAGCTGGCAAACCCAACGCCTCTAAGAATTATGTCGAATTTTTAAGCATGGGTGGCGCATTGTATCCGATTGATGCCCTCAAACACGCGGGTGTGGATATGATGAAACCCGATGCGGTCGAAACGACCTTCGGCGTGCTGGCGGATATGGTGAATCGGTTGGAAAAATTGGCGGGGGTGTAAGCCTCAAAATGGACTAATTCCGCCAATTTGTACCGCCAGAAGCTAAAGCATACTGGCTATTTGCATTTTG
The DNA here is from genome assembly GCA_025454675.1 of Anaerolineae bacterium. GTDB lineage: Bacteria > Chloroflexota > Anaerolineae > Aggregatilineales > Phototrophicaceae. The sequence continues at coordinate 2,741 of JALONZ010000364.1, forward strand.
GAAGCCCACTGAAGGGGCTGAAAACCTCGATTATCCGAGTCTTTTTAGCGCCTTCAGTGCGCTTACAGGCTTTTTGCCTAGCTGGACGTTTTAACGTCTAGCGTAAGATTGGGCATCCTGTGAGATTCAAAATGCCCACAAAAATATTGTACCCAGAACAACATAATGCCTATAGCTTGTCGTTAAGCGGGGTGCATTGGCAGGGCATAGATGAAGATTTATCCGTTTTGGGGATGGTCAAGTCATCGAGTGAGATTTTTGATAAGAAATGGCAATTAGAAGAAAATTAATTAGATATAATTAACCATCTAATTTCAAGATTTTCTGAACCGCCTCAGTTAAATCGGTTCGTAATTTATTAATTTTATCAAAACCAGTCGAATAAACAATTGCTCGGCGGTGACGTATATCAAATGGTAAACTTTTAATATCTTGAGTTAAAACAATGGCTGGCTTTCCAATGGTATGAGCCATTCCTAACTCATAAAATACATTAGGATTGAGATCTGTGCAATCCGCTATTATTAACTCACAAGCATTAATCATAGACCAAATATCATGAATAATATCTTCTGGTGAATAAGGATTACCCCCATGCTGGATTAATAAAGATTTACCATTTTTCTTGATACTTGTAATTGTAGGAACAATGATATCTGTGTATAACTTATCAATATCTTCACGAAAAGGCATTATCATAAAAACATCACATTGATATTGCTTATCTGTTGATGGCTGTCCAAATCTTGGTATGAAGGTTTTTCCGCTTGGCATTGCATAAACAATACCTTCTATGGGTGTTGATTCTGGGTTTACCCGATATTCTATAGATGGTTCACCATCATTTGCAATTCTACTTACAGGAATCACCTTTTTAATATAATTATCAAGTGTAGATTTAAGTTCTTCATCATCATCAACTTGTTTATAGCTACTTGAACTCAAAGAAATATAAACTATCGTATAAAGATAGTCACCTTCTCCATCTATATAATACGATGAGTCTTTTATA
>JALONZ010000365.1 GCA_025454675.1 Anaerolineae bacterium
GTGGCAGGGGAAAGGAGAGGTGTCTTGCATGAGTTTCGAATCTTGGCGTAGAATCGATTTCTTTCCTTGTGACTTGCAAAGCTCAGAAACAGTTCATTACGATCAACGAAAAAGAGTTCAAGAGCCTGTGTTTTCAGTAAGTACCTCCGCCCATGCGCCTCGGTCAACTTTTCCAGTCTGTACTGAGAAAATTGCATGTCCTTTGGTACTGAAACAGCTTCTCTGGAGAACACATCAACGCCTTCATGGATGCCAAAGTAAATGCAGTGTGTCGACAAAAGAATCTCCCCTTTGAAGACATGTTGAAGTGTCACGGAGGTGATACCATCAAATCTTCCTAGAATGCACTCAGTGTCTGCCCATATGAACGTTCTTGCCCATGCATCTCTCTGTGACTCATCGACCTTGCCAACTGGCTCCTTTGTATGCACTTCTGAAATAACTTCTTTAGTTTGATCTGCTTCATCAGAAGTACCTCCGTCTGATCTTGTTGTGCTACTCGCAGATTCAGTCATAAGCTTTTTTTCACTGCTTTTGTCGAAATCAGTTCCATTGTCATCTCTTTGGTTTTCAAAGTCTTCGTCCTCAAGGTCATCCAGGTCCAAATCTTCCTCCAATTGCTCCTCAGGAACAAAGGCTGAACTGTTTCGTCGAACTATGTCTGAAAACGCGTTTCGAGAAAAATATGCACAGACACCAGTCGCTTAAATGGTCTGTTATTCTGGAAAAATTGGAATTGCGAACTGCATAGTTGCGTGGGCGGATATATGTGGGCATGAACTATCATGCCCCTACAAATCAATTAGGCAGGTTGTAGGGGCGCAGGCATCGCCTCGTCCCATGTACGTATGTCTGCCCATTTTTGCCATTCATATTCAATCGGCATTGATTGGTAAATAACAACAAAGTTTATTTTGCGCTATAATCATCCACATATCGTAAACACATAAAGGATATGCGGATGCGCGTTGGTGTAGATATAGGCGGAACATTCACCGATATTGTGATGAGCCATGATGGACAACTCACGGTTCACAAATTGCCTACCACCCCCCAAGACCCGTCCATCGCCATGATTGACGGCATCAAAACCATCACCAACAACCAATTAGGCTTGTTAGATTGGGTCGCGCATGGCACAACGGTCGCCACCAATGCCATTTTAGAACGCAAAGGGGGACGCATCGCGCTCATCACCACACAAGGCTTCCGCGATATTTTATTCATCGGCAGGCAAAACCGCCCCGATTTATACGCCCTCACCCCCACCCTACCCGCGCCACTCATCCCACGCCACCTGTGTTATGAGGTGATAGAACGCCTCGACCATGAAGGGCGCATCGTCAAGCCACTCGATACGGATTCGGTAAACAACGTATTGGAATCCATCGCACAAGATAAAGTGGACGCAGTGGCAATTTGCTTGTTATACAGTTATCTCAATCCTGACCATGAACGCCTCATCGCAGAAAAATTAGTCCAAAAAGGCGTTTTGCGCCGTCACCAAATTATTTTATCGCATGAGGTGTTGCCGGAATTTCGGGAATATGAACGCGCCAGCACCACCGCACTCGAAGCCTATGTCCGCCCAACCGTTAGGCGCTATATCGAGGCGATTCGCGCCAAATTGCCCGAAAAAGTGCCACTCCGCATCATGAAATCCGATGGCGGGCTGATGAGCGCCGAGAATATCACACGCCAAACGATTCAAACTGCCCTCAGTGGACCCGCCGCAGGCGTTATCGGCGCGTATAAAATCGCACAATTAGCAGGGTTTGAGGGCATCATCACGCTGGATATTGGCGGGACATCCACCGATGTGGCGTTATGTGCTACCAATCCATCGTCACGCGCCCAATCCGTGATAGACGGCTTGCCCATCCGCACCCGTTTGTTGGATATAGAGACCATCGGCGCGGGTGGCGGGAGCATTGCACGGGTGGATGCGGGCGGGGTGATGCGTGTCGGACCGCAAAGCGCGGGGAGCATCCCTGGACCCGCGGTGTATGGGCGGGGTGGTCAATCTGCAACGGTGAGTGATGCGCTGGCAATACTCGGTTATTTAGACCCGAATCACTTTTTGGGCGGAAACATGTCCCTCAATTTGGATTTGGCGGAAGCCTCGCTCGTCCCATTGGCAGAAATTTTGAATAAATCGGTCTTAGATACAGCAGACGGCATCATCGAAATCGCCAATAGCAATATTGAACGGGCGTTGCGCCGTGTGAGTGTGGCGCGTGGCTATGACCCGCGAGATTTTACACTGGTGGCATTTGGTGGTGGTGGTGCATTACAAGCATGTGCGGTGGCGAAACGCCTGAATATATCGCGCATCCTCATCCCACAACATCCGGGTGTCTTATGTGCGTTGGGGTTGCTCATGGCGGATATTAGCCTGAATTATACCAGCCCAGTCATGACACGCTTAGATAATCCGCAAGCCCAATCTGCCATACGTACCGCGTTGATGATTTGCTACGAGAATGCTCAAACCGATTTATCTGCCGAATCCATCGCAGAAAAAGACCGCGTATTCATCCCCAGTTTAGATATGCGTTATGTAGGGCAGGCGTATGAACTCAATATTCCCTATCACCAAGAACAAAATTTAGCCAATGCCTTTCATCAAGCCCATCAAAAAGCCTATGGTCACGGGTTATTTGACCGTCCCATTGAGGTGATTAATGCGCGGGTGAAGGCAATCGGCACAGTGGCACACCCGAATATCAAACCCGAAGCACAATCCGCTAATTCATCGGCAGATGTCGCATTTTTAGGGGAGAAAAAGACGGGGCGCGGTGAACAGTTGCGTTTATATGACCGCGCAAAATTGCCCATCGGCGCAGAAATTATCGGCGGGGCATTGATTTTTCAGTTGGATAGCACGGTTTATATCCCCGTGGGGTGGCGTGCCAAATGTGATGCGTTTCGCAATTTGATTTTAGAACAGGTGTAAATATGCCCGTAGACCCCATTAGCCTTGCTGTATTCCGCAATTTATTCACCTCTGTCGCCGAAGAAATGGGCGAAACGTTGCAACGCGCCGCCTTTAGCCCCAATATCCGTGAGCGACTCGATTTTAGTTGCGCGGTATTCATGGCGGATGGGCGGATGGTGGCGCAAGCCGCGCATATCCCCGTGCATCTAGGCAGTATGCCCGCCTCCGTTGCCTATGCGTTAGATACCTTTTTGAATAGCGATATTGGGTTTCAGCAAGGCGATGTGGTCATCCTGAATGACCCGTATCGTGGCGGGACGCACTTGCCCGATGTAACGATGGTATCCCCCGTATTCGCAGGCGGAAAACTCGCATTTTTTGTGGCGAGTCGGGCGCATCATGCCGATATTGGCGGGATGTCGCCAGGGTCGTTGCCACTCAGCACCGAATTATATCAGGAAGGGCTGATTATCCCGCCGATTAAGCTGTTGCTCAGTGGGTGGTATAACGAAGGGGTGATGGCATTGCTCACGGCGAATAGTCGCGCCCCGCAAGAACGCATCGGTGATATTGAAGCGCAACTGGCATCGCACCGTGTGGGGGAAAATCGGCTACGCGATATGATTGTCACACACGGCATAGATAAAATGGCAGACCACGCCGAAGCCCTCATCGCCTACGCCCGCAAAATGACCGAAGCGACCATCTCCACCATCCCCTACGGTGTATATACGTTTGAAGATATGCTGGAAGGTGATGGTCAACGCGAGACACCCATCCCCATCAAAGTGCGCCTATCGGTACTCGAAT
>JALONZ010000366.1 GCA_025454675.1 Anaerolineae bacterium
CAACTGCAAAATGAACGCCGACTTTTTGTTTGGCTTCCCCCCACTTATCACACATCCGACAAACGCTACCCCGTCATTTATATGCACGATGGCGATAATTTGTTTGATGCACACATCAGTTATAGTGGCGAATGGGGCGTAGATGAGACCATCACAGAATTGAGCCATGACGGATTAGAAGCGATTGTGGTGGGCATCCCCAACGCGGGTGAAATGCGCCGCATTGAATATAATCCCTATCCTGTGCAATTGGGGAATCATTTTTGGGATGGCAAAGGTGATGATTATATCCGTTTTATCACCGATACGATTAAACCGATGATTGATGCTGATTTTCGTACCCAACCGCAACCCCAAACCACAGGCATCGCGGGTTCATCTATGGGTGGACTCATCAGCCTACACGGATTTTTATCCCGTCCAGATGTGTTTGGATTGTGTGGCTCATTCAGTCCCGTGTTTTGGACGGGGTTGCAGAATACGGTGGACACGATAAAACAAGTTACTGGCAAAATTTATTTGGATATGGGTGGTAAAGAGGGCATTGTTATTATCGGTATCGCGCCCCATTTAGCGACTGTCTTAGAAGAGGGTCATCTGGTGTATTTGGATGGTGTGCGCGGATTGCGCGATGGATTGCTCAAAAATGGGTATATTGCGAATCAATCTTTGTTATATGTCGAAGATTTAGAGGCGTATCATAATGAACCCGCATGGGCAAAACGCCTGCCCGATGCGTTGCGCTTTTTGCTGAAATAGAAAGGTGGAATCATGTGGAGTATTGCCGATTTAGAACGCATTTCGCTCAGCATGTGGAACGCGACAGAAGAAATTGAATATGATGGCTGGATTTTGCGCTTTGCAGGGGGCTATACAGGGCGGGCGAATAGTGTTCAGACCTATGGCGGGTCAAGTTTGCCACTTCCACAAAAATTGGCATATTGTGAAGCGATGTATGCCGAGCGTAATATCCCCATTTTATTCAAGATGACATCCGCCAGCCAACCACATAATTTAGATGCCTTTTTGAAATCACAAGGCTATATTTTGCGAAATACGACCAGTGTGCAATTGTTGGATATGACACAAGATACCCAGCGCATAGATGATGCCTTCACCTTTTGGGTGGGGAATGCACAAGACGGCATTTTCCCGCACGATATTGCCAAGTGGATGGAACATGCCCAACGCATTAAACAAATTTCCGCTAAAGAAGATGCGTCTCATCAAGCAATTTTGGCGCGATTGGCTATGCCAACCTGTTATGGGATTATCCGCGATACATCGGGGGATGTGGTGGGGGTAGGGATTTGTGCTTATGACCCACATGAGAAAATCGGCGGGATTTTTGATATTGCCGTGCATCCCGATTCGCGCCGCGCTGGATATGGGCGCAAATTAACCGAGAGTTTGTTGGTGTGGGGCAGGATGCAAGGCGCACAGACCATTTTTTTGCAGGTGGATATGAGCAATGAAAAAGCCTTGCCCTTATATGCTAGTTTGGGCTTTACCGAGAAATATCGCTATTGGTATTTGCATAAACCCGATTAATTTGGTGAAATGTTGTGCAATTTGGGTCAAAATTTTATATAATATTGGCAGTGTTTTAAGGCTTGAACACGATATAATTAAGCCTTGTTGACCAAACTATCTATAGAGGAGTCTGTCAGATATGAAACTCAAAGCGTTACTCTTGTTAGCCATTGCCTTGTTGTTGGTTATTCCCTCTGCGGTCTTTGCTCAAGAAGCCACAGAAGAACCCGCGGAATGCCCCGTTGAAGTTGACTTGCCCGATTTGGAAGGGCGTGTTATCACCGTTGCAGTTGAAAATGCGTATGTCCCCTTCAATTTCTTAGACCCCGTGACTGGTGAACCTGCTGGTTGGGATTATGATGCTATTGATGAAATTTGCGCCCGTTTGAATTGTGTGCCAGAATATATCGAAACCTCTTGGGATGGTATGATTGTTGCCGTCAGCAATGGTGAATTTGATGTCGCCGCCGATGGTATCACTATCACCGAAGAACGTGATGAAATTGTAGATTTCTCGACTGGCTATATCACCCTCGAACAAGTATTGCTCACCCGCATTGACGAAGACCGCTTTACCAGCGTCGAAGAATTTTTGGCGAATGAAGAATTGACACTCGGTGTTCAACCCGGTACCACCAATTATGATACTGCCGTTGATTTGTTTGGTACTGAAGATAGCCCACGTTTGCTCGCCTTTGAAACATTCCCTGTTGCTGTCCAAGCCCTGATTGCTGGTGACGTGGATGCCGTGATTTTGGATAATGTGGCGGGTGTTGGTTATGTTGGCGAAAATGCCGAATTACTCACTTTCATTGATGAATCCATCACCGCAGGCGAAGCACTCGGTTTTGCCTTCCCCAATGATTCTGATTTGGTTGATGCCTTCAATGCCGCGCTCCTCAGCATGGAATGTGATGGCACATTAGAAGAACTCAATGCCCTGTGGTTTGGCGATGAAGCCCCCATCCCTGGTGCAGAAGAAACACCAGAACCTGTTGCTACCGAAGAAGCCTAATCGGTAACGGGTTGAAATTGTTTGATAGGGGCATGAATCACTCATGCCCCTGTTTTGTCTCTGTGCATATTGTTGAAAAATACTTGTTTAGAGGAATGTTGTCATGGTGAGTGAAACGGATAGTAAACGACTTCGATTAGCAGAAGATGTCCCGATTGGGACAGTATTAGAAGCAACATCCCCCGCAAAACCACGCCCTGTTACCCCCTTTACATATGTGTATCGCTTCCCTTGGTGGATATTATTTCTGGTTGTGATGGCAATTTTTATCCTGCTGAATATCGCAGGCAACCCGGAATATTCAGGTTATTTTAGGCGCTTATGGGCAGGTGTTAGCATCACCATGCAAGTCTCATTAGGTGCATATGGGGTGGCATTGATTATCGGCTTGTTGACGGGGATTGTCCGTTCTTATCCACCAAAACCCGGTCAAGGAATTATTGGTGGGATAATTAATTTCATTCGCCTGATTATATATCATATCGTCACACTGTATGTCGAAATTTTGCGCGGGATGCCGATTGCAACGCTGTTGGTATTCGGTGCATTCGCATTCATGCCTGCTTTGCGTCAGGCTGGGGTGGATATTCCGTTCAGAGGCACATCGGTGGAGACGGCGATTATCTTTTTGGGGTTGGCATATGGCGCATTTTTATCGGAAGTGTTCCGCGCGGGGATTCAATCTATCCCAAAAGGGCAATTAGAGGCGGCGCGGTCTTTAGGGATGAAAAGTTACCAGACCATTATTTACATTGTCATCCCGCAAGCGATTAAAGTCGTTATTCCGCCATTAGGAAATGATTTTATCGCCATGATTAAAGATTCCTCACTGGTGATGTTATTGGCGCTCAATGATGTGACTCAATTGGCTAAAAAAATATCGGGGTCAAATTTCGATTATGTGGATGTGTATTTGGTGGTAGCATTCATCTATCTTTCCATGACACTCACAGGGTCGTTGTTTGTTAAGCTATTAGTTAATGAGTTGGTTTTAGTTTCGCTTGTTTGTTGGTAAAAAATTTCCGTGGTGATTTTGTTAGTTTGTTGATGGTTATTATCAATAAACACCGAGAATTTATGCAAATTTGCAGCAGAAATTACAGCTTTTTCTGAAATTGTTAAATTTGAGTGATATGAGGGATTTGCTGATGGTTGATGTTGGGAATGTGGTAATTACTGATTTTTATTCA
>JALONZ010000367.1 GCA_025454675.1 Anaerolineae bacterium
CCCGCTAGCGATGATGCTAACCATAGCTTATGGCTTGCGGGCGTGGTCAATTTGGCGTAAAAATCGGCTTATTTCGCGCTCAGATTGGTTTTTATGTGGCTATTATGGACTCACCAGCTCATTGATGGGTGGTGCGGTGATTGCCTCATGGAGTCGGGGCGCGTGGTTGGGTTTGGGTGTGGCAATTTTGGCGCTTGTAGTCGCATTCCCACGTAAATTGTGGCAGGGAATCGGATTATTTGCTGTGGTAGTGGTTATTGGCGGGGTTTTGTGGATGAGTGGGCGCTTACCATCATCCCTCACAGACCGCATCGGTAGCGCCACCCAAGAATTATTCGTGCTATCCGATGTGCGCGGTGTGGATATTAACCCCGAAAATTATGCTGTCATCGAAAGATTGGCACATTGGCAAGCCGCGCTTAATATGGGACGTTCTCATGCGTGGTTGGGTGTAGGATTTGGTAATTATGATGCCACCTATGAAACCTATCGGCTCATCAATTGGAAGTTTTCATTAGGTCATGCTCATAATTACTACTTGAATGTTTTAGCAGAGACTGGCATCATTGGGCTTGTTGCCTACATTGGATTATTTGTAAGTTTACTGATGTTGACATGGCAAACACGCAACCATCCAGATAGTTTAGCTCGGCTTACAGCCGTTGGATTATTAGGAAGTTGGGTTTATCTGGCGACTCATAGTATGACGGATAATCTTTATGTGAACAATGTTTTTATTCATTTTGGTGTTATGATAGGCATACTCGCAATTATTCAACATCCTCTTATCCGTGTGAAAGTGAAAATTCCTTGAATCAACAACAAACGGTAGAATTTATGGATACCCCTCAACCTATGAAGTGGAGTCTTCGCAATCCGTTGAATCCACCAATTCATTATATTGCTAATCGTTTTGGCGGAAAAAAAGCCAAAGAATTGGAACGCTTCCTCAAGTTTGCCATTGTTGGCATCTCTGGCGCAGTGATTGATTTTGGTATTCTCATCGTTTTGCAAGCAACCTTGCTCCCACCAACGCATGTTATTCATGTCATTATCGCAACGGTGATTGCATTTACATCTGCTGTGGTTAGCAATTTTATTTGGACACGCTATTGGGTCTACCCAGAATCACGTAACACCCCAATCCGCAAACAATTGGCGCAATTTGCAACTATTAGTGTCATCGGTGGCGCAGGACGTACCTTGTGGATTGCTGTGATGTATTATCAAATCGGGCATTTGCTCATGCCTATTGCATTGCCATTTATCCACCTTTTCCGACCGGGTTATGTGCCATCCGTCATCGCAGAAGAAAAACTAGGGACGATTATCGCGCAAATGATTGCGATGGTCGTGGTTATGTTGTGGAATTTCTTCGCCAACCGTTATTGGACATACCGAGACGTAAAATAATATGGTTGCCATCGGCATAGACTATACCCCTGCATACGAACAAGGTGCTGGCATCGGGCGAACTGTGCGCGGATTGGTCTCTGCTTTGGCACACCAAGATTCAAACACCGATTATCGGTTATTTGTGGCGGGCGCAAATACAAAACCCCTCCCGCCACAACTCGCACCTAATTTTACCTACAAGCCATCGCGTATTACACCCAAATGGTGGGCGCGAATTTGGCACAGAGCGCAAATTCCATATGCAATTGAAAATATTATCGGTGGTGTTGATATATTTCATGCTACCGATTTTGTATTGCCTCCGCTTCGCAAAAAAACTAAAAGCATTGTCACCATTCACGACTTGTCATATATCCGCGTGCCAGAAACCGCCAGCCCATCCCTAAAAGCCTATCTGGATGGTGTCGTCCCGCGTTCACTACAGCGTGCCACTCATATTCATGCTGTATCCGAGATGACACGCCAAGACCTGATGAACCTATATCATATCCCACCCGAAAAAATTTCAGTGATATTCAATGCCGTAGAATCTCACTTCAAACCCACCACACCATCCGCAGAAATTTTTGCAAAATATCAGATTCCTAATGTGCCTTATATCATCACTGTTGGGACAGTCCAACCCCGCAAAAATTATAGCCGATTGGTGAAGGCGTTAGCGCAGTTACGGTTCAAGCACGACATTCATTTGGTCGTAGTCGGTGGTCGTGGTTGGCTGGAAGATGAATTTTATGCCACCATCCGCGACACGAAGATGATAGATTATGTGCATCTGACCGGATTTGTCTCTGATGAAGATTTGCCCGCATTATATACAGGCGCGGTTGCGATGGCATTTCCATCGTTATATGAAGGCTTCGGTATCCCGATTTTAGAAGCAATGGCATGTGGCATACCAGTGGTATCATCCAATACATCGTCATTACCAGAAGTGGCGGATGATGCCACCCTGCTCATAGACCCCTATTCAATTGAAGAGATTCACAACGCACTAGAAAAGGTCATCACAGACCAAAATTTGCGCGAAATACTCATCCAACGTGGATTCAAACAAGCAAAAAAATTCACATGGGAACAATCTGCACACCAATTATTAGGTTTATATCGGCAATTGTTAGAGGATAAACTGCCATGACCACAGATTATGTGCCAAAGAAAACCTCATTATTACTGCAATTGCTCCACGATGCAGGGTCAGACCGCATTTTAGAGATGAAAGCGCCCGATTTGGGTTTTGCAGAACATCGCCCCTACCCTTTTTTGGCGATTGTTGGGCAAGTCGAGATGCGTACCGCCTTGCTTTTGTCGGTGATTAACCCTGCAATTGGCGGGGTTTTGCTCATTGGTTCACGGGGGATTGCCAAAACAACCGCCGTGCGTAGCTTAACAGGCATTTTGCCCGATGTTGAAGTCAGTGATTGCGAAGAAGGTGTTTTGCCAGAAGATATGAAACACCCAGATGCGGAGTTTTTATATCCCGATTGCTATGATAAATTCAAAAAAGATGAACCCATATCGCATTATGAACCGGTAAAACTGGTCGAATTACCCCTCAATGCGCGTTTAGAGGATGTTGTGGGGGGCATCAATGAACGGGTGGCTGTTCAGCGTAACACGATTCGCCTAGAACGTGGTATTTTGGCGCGTGCCGATAACAATATTTTGTATATTGATGAAGTCAATTTGTTAGATGACCAAATTGTAGATGCGATTTTAGATGCCGCGGCGCAAGGTAGCTATACTGTGCGTAGAGGGGCGATGGTGGGGACATATCGCTCAAAATTTGTCCTTATTGGCTCAATGAATCCCGAAGAAGGTCGCTTGCGTCCGCAAATATTAGACCGATTTGGCTTGCGTGTGAATGTGCGCGGTTTATCCACTGTTGAAGAACGCCTAGAGGTATATAAACGAGTGCGTGCTTATCGTGCCAACCCGACCCAATTTATCAAACAGTGGGATGATGCCACACAAGAAGCCCTCGCCGATGTTGTTTATGCCCGCGAATTGCTTAAAGAAACGATTGTGGATGATGAAGCCTTGCAATTGGGGCTAAAATTGGTGCAATGGCTAAAAATTGACTCAACTCGTGCCGAATATACAATGTTCGAGGCGGCACGCGCTCATGCCGCGGCGGACGGGCGCAAAATTGCCACCACAGATGATATTCGTGTGGTCGCGCCGATGGCACTGCGCCAGCGTCGTAGCGAATTTATGGCGAATTTTGTGGATATGCAAGAGGCAGAAGATAAACAAATTACCCAATTATTCGATACCATTGGAAAAAACGCATGACGACACAAAAATCATATTTCCCAATTGCA
>JALONZ010000010.1 GCA_025454675.1 Anaerolineae bacterium
TTCCACCCAAACTTACTCGTTCTTTGCAGGCTTTCAGCGCCGTTTCTTGGGTGGTTTGGCTATAGGCTTGCTTGGGTTTCAGCACACGATAAGCACCACAATCTTTACAATGGTATTGTTGTTTACCACATTTATTTGTACCATTGCGTACGATGTTAGTGCTTCCACAACGACTACAGGTATACGTGATGGTTTCTTGTATCATGGAGAGCATTATCATCTCCCATCACTTACTTTTCAACCACTACCGGTGTTGGCGCATGTGCGGGATGATTTCCTTGCTGGTGAGGACAGTCCCATATAAATTGATGGCAATCGCTTGCGCCCATTCGTCCCAATTGACCGTTTCAATTGCGCCGAGTGGTCCATAAACACCCGCGTTATTGACTAAAATATGGACTTGCCCAAATTCGGATATGCCCCGATGAATCAGGGCTTGCACATCGGCGGGATTGGCAACATCGCACACTTGGGTGAGGATTTTTTGCCCGTCCTGTGCCAATGGCGATAATTCGGCGCGTGTTTGGTCTAATGTATCGGCACTCCGCGCACATAACAAGACATTTGCGCCGTGTTCGATGAAAAATTGCGCCACGACTTTGCCAAATCCTTGACTTGCCCCTGTAATAATTGCATTTCGTGATTGGAGTTGTTTGTTCATGATTTTCCTACTGTGTAATAACGAACTGCTGGTAGGATGCCGAATGTATCTCGCAGAAAACGATTGGCATCTAAAATGATGGGTTGGCGCATGGTGTTGATGACGGTTAGCGCGTCTAGCGCCTTAAAATCTGCCCATTCTGTCGCAATTACCACCGCATCCGCGCCCGAAAATGGGGCTTCGGCGTTGGGCGCAAGCGTGATGATAGATGCGAGTTCATCGGGCAGGTTTCGGACTTTGGGGTCGTATGCGATGACTTGCGCCCCGCTTTGCGCCAATTGCTTGCATAATTCCACCGCGCTAGACCGCCTGAGCGTGTCGGTATTGGGTTTATAGGTCAACCCCATAATGCCGATGGTTTTATCACTTAGCACCCCCAACACATGGCTAAGGCGTTGATATGCCCATGCTTTATGTGCCTGATTGCTGGTCTCTACGGCTTGAAATAGGGGGACATCCACACCGATTTTTTCGCCGATGGTTTGCAAAAAGGCAATATCGCGGGCTAATGTGCCACCTGCGAATGCACCACCCGGTCCCAAATAGGCTTTTGCACCGATGCGCGATTCACTTTTTAATCCGCGTTCAACCTCTTTGGCATCCGCCCCAACTCGCTCACAAATCCGCGCGATTTCGTTAATGAATACCACTGATGTGGCTAAAAAGGCATTGAGGGCGTGCTTGGTCATCTCCGCCGATTCGACACTCATCCATTCGATGCGGTCGGTGATGGGCGCAAGCACAGTTTGAATTTTTTGGCGCGTATCCTCATCACGGACACCCATCACCACACGGTCAGGATTAGAAAAAACATCAATCGCCTTGCCCAAACGCAAATTTTCTGGGCTATAGGCAAATGACACATGGCGGTCGGGATAGGGGCATTGAATTGGTGTTCGATATGTGCCGTTGTCTCGACGGGCAGTTGCGATGAGATAGCGCGAATATCAGAAAATTGACGGCTAAATAAACCATATTCCCTCATATCATCACAAAAATAGAATATCTATCAAATCATAACATCATATTTGGTCGTCAATCCAGATGTAATCGAATTAAAAAGTCCTGCATCAGCCATGATGCAGGACTTTGAGTTATTTCACGGTGTTTAAGGTATGTTTTAGCAAGACCCGCCTAGTGTGAAGGTTCTGATGACCAAATTGTTATTTTCATTTATCTCAACAACGTTGTTATTCGAGTCAATAATCACACGCATTTCGTGTTGTTGACCACCACCATTATTCAGGTTGAATGACGATGGTGACGAAACCACAAAATTACCACCCGGATTAATGGGGGATGATAGGGTGATGGTTGCCGTGTAGCCTTCTAAGAAGTTGCCACTCCAAAAATCTTGGAATTCCACGCGGAAGGTTGTCCCCGCAGGTATGGGCGATGACCCTAAATTGGTTAGGTTAACCGCCACGTTAAACGACACCCCACAGCTTGGGCTGGATGGGTCAAGCGCGGGTAATGCACCTGCCAAATCTGCACCACTTGTTGGGGGTTGGGTGGCAGATGGACGTGTTGGGGCAATGGTTGGGGTTGCCGTTGGGACAGGGCGTGGCGGTGGGCTGATGCGTTGCAGATTGCTCAAATCACCCGCCACATTGACAACTGTGGGTGAAATAAATCCGCGCGTGCCATTTGGTAATTCGATATAATACCAGCCACTACCAGTTGAACTGATGCCTAAAATGGGGGCGCTTGTGCCTGTCAATAACACCCCGACCCGCCCATAAACCGTATCATCACCCGCCCGCACATTGGCATCGGTGGTAGATGTGGCGGTTGGTGTGCCATCTGTCACGACAATTTCTTCGGTTGCAACGGGTACAAGTGGGGTTGTAACCGCATCAACTGCCCCATTTTCTAAACTGTTGGGCAAGGTAAAGAGTTGAATATTCCGTAGGGCAAAATCGGATGGGCTATTTTCTACCCGTAATGGACTCACAATGAAAAAGGTGGGGTCTTGACCGGGGACGTTTACCGATAAACGAATTTCATATAACCCGTCGGCGACGGTGAGTGTGTTCCAAATGCCCAATAACCCGTTTTGTACAGGTACACTACTCGGCAACGAAATGGGTCCCCACGGGATTTCTGGCAGTTGAATATCGGGGCTGGGGGCGATGATGAGCGGGCGATATTCTAAAAAGTAATTCGCCATGCCTGGTAAATTGGCTGAACCATAAAGTTGCATTTCACCACGCAAAAAATAAACGGGGGGTGGGAAGCTAATATTGGCATTGGGGTCTGGTGGGGTATTTGGATTGGGGCTAATACCTTGGGCATTAATCCCAATTGCCACCACAAAAATGATGAGGCTGACGATGAGTAAGGTGATTCTACGGCGCATGTTATTGAACTCCTTCTGCGAATAATCTAACACTCTATTTCAATCATAGTACAAAATCGAAATTTTTGCTCTCATTTTGTGGAAATAATTCGTAATTTTTCCGTCAAAATGGTAAAAAATAACCCCTTTCTCATATCCAGAAAGGGGTTTTGGCATTCACCCGCCCAATTTTATGGGCAAGTGCCTTGTTGCAGGGTATAAATCACGCTATACACATTGTCATTTTCATTCGATTCGCTCACCAATTTTTCCGGGTCAATGGTCACACGAATTTCATGTGCTTTGCCACCATTGGTTGCAATTGACCATGTATCGCTACCGACCACAAAATTTTGACCAACGGCAAGCGGCGGCACGGTGCGGAAGAACGAACTTTGTAACACCCCATTATGGAAATCTTCAAATAACACGGTGGCGTTACCGGTGGTATTGGCTGTGCCATTGTTGGTGATGTTGATGAGAACAGTGAATGGCACATTGCAGGTTGGGTTATCGGGTGTTAAATCCGGCAACGATGCCGCCAAATTCCCGCTCGGTGGCAAGGCTGTGGGAGTGGGTGGAATTGGGGTGATGGGGAAGGGGGGCGGGTCAATGCGTGTGAGGTTGGATGTGTTGCCACTGACACTCACCGTATTGGGCGAAATAAACCCGCGTTTGCCATCCGATAGTTCAATGAAATACCAACCTGTACCCGTTGAGCTAACACCCAAAATGGTGGCGCTTTGCCCATTTAGCAAAAATCCAACGGCGGGATAAGCGGTATCATCACCTGTGCGGACATTGGCATCAATAGTGGCGGTGACGGTAGGCGTGGTGGTGGATGGTGGCTGAACATTCGGATTGGTGGTTGGTGTATCAGTTATTTGGCTGGGGAACAATTGCGGATTTATTTGTGCAAACCGACTGGTTTCATTTTCAATCCGTAATGGACTCACGACAAAATAAGTTGCGGATTGCCCACGCACATTGATGGTCAGGCGCAATTCATATAACCCGTCTGCAACGATACTGGTATCCCATACGCCCAACACATTATCGCTGATGGGGGTTGTTGCTGGTAATGAGGCGGGTGTCCATGCTTCATTGTTGACCGTATTTGGGCGGTTCACCACTGGGCGAAATTCCAAAAAGTAATTGCTCATATTGGGCAAATTGGCGCTCCCAAACACACTTACCTCACCCCGTAGGGTATAAATAGGCGGGGGGAAGCTGATATTGGCGTTGACGTTCACGGTTGTATCATCGTTTGGGGTGATGGTTTGGGCAGATACCGCCAATGGTAAGGCGAGCATCACGATTAATAACGCAAAAAGCCATTTGGTACGATTCATGGGATGCCTCCTTAGCAAGCACCACTGAGTGTATAAGTTGTGGTGACTGTGTTATTGTTCTCATTGCTTTCGGTTACACGGTTTTCGGGGTCAATGGTCACACGGATGGTATGAACACCACCGCCACCGGTCTTAACAATCATCAGACCGCCCACCACATAATTCACACCAGGGTCAATTTGGGGTAACACGGTGGTGAATGAAGCGGTAGTTGCACCATTATAAATATCTTCGATATAAATGGTGGCGGGGCTATTGGTTTTTACGGGACCCGCATTATTGATATTCACCAAAATATTGAACGCCACATCACAGGCGGGGCTGTTGGGTTCAAGTTTGGGTGGAGATGCGCTCAATTCGCTCAAACCCGTGTTAACGACAGGGGTGGCAGTGGGGGATGTGGTGTTGGCACTGGTTGGCGCGGGTGCAGACACGACAGGGACATTGGTCAAGTCGCCTGTAACCGTGACGACACTCGACCCAACCCAGCCGATGCGCCCACTGGTTGTTTGAATTTGATACCAATTGCGCCGACTATTGATGCCGATGATGGATGCTGTTTGGTTGGTGGGTAAAACAGTGATACGCCGATAGGATGTGCCATCCCCCGCCCGCACATTGGCATTGACCTTTGCGGTGACATAGGGTTCGCGGACGGGGACAGAATCTTGTGCTGATGTGACGATAGCAAAACTCATCAAGAACGTCATTAAACCGATGAGGAATAAAATACGCCTTTTCATTTGGGGTCTCCAATCTTAACATAACGTAACGATGCTATTCTTATTATAGCCCGTAATTGTCTGATGATTAGAGGACGCTTACACCACGATTTGCCTACGCTAATCCGATTCGACCACGCGCAAGGTCATTTTTAATGCGCCAAAGCTGATTGCAATGGGCAATATGACAGGGATAACCGCATCTACAACCCATTGGAACGCCCAACTCCACCCGATAAAGCGTAACAGGGTGAGCAGGAGAAAATAGAAAAATGTGAAAATGAGTGTTGATGTGACGGCGCTACTTTTTGATTTGGCGTAAGCCCCAATCATGGATGCAACACACGCGACCATGACCATTTCGAGTGGGATACGCACTAATGAGGCGAGGAGCATGGGCAGTGCCAAGACTTGTGCGACATTGGGATAAGAGACAGGGTTAAATTGGACGATATAAAAGCCCAAAATTGCCATCCCGCCCAATGTGCGGGTATAGCTGGTGGTATCTTGTAGGTCATCCATCCGCCTCCAAATTGACCCCGCGATTTTGCTGAGGATGATTTCCATGCCTGTAAAGGGCGTGGTGCGGAGCAAGGTGAGGCTATCATGTGTATATTCTGTGACCATTGCCTCTGCCGAATCGGATGCAATTTGTGCGAGGGTACGCATATAGACGAATAAAACACCGGGGAAGATGATGATAGAGACCAACGCAAATGGCACAAACATGATATATAGCAAATCTGACCCTGTAAATGTAAGCGCCAAAAAGATGGTATAGGCGATAATCCATGTCACAATCGGGCGGACTTCGGGCAAGAAAACACGCCAATGCGCCCCCAATTGACGGCGGATGATGGGGTTGCTACGTCTTGCCCATAATGGTAGGGATTTATCCAGCGACACGGTGTCATTGGTCGCCAAACGATTTTCGTGGGTTAATGTGGGGGTACTCATAATAAAAATCTCTCCTTTGTAGAGATTATAATGAGCCGATTAAAATCATTCAATCATTTGGTTTAATTGTGGTAGAATCCCCACAATTTGATGAAAAATTGTTAGGATATAATCATGGCATTTGACCCGCGTTTTGCAGAACTTTTCGATTTTACCGATGATGAACTCCGTGCCAATCGTGCGGGACAACTCGCTCCCCGCCAAAAATTCAAACTGGGCAAAGAAGATACGCAAGAGACCCTCGATTTGGGCTGTTCGCTATTCATCCTGTTGGCGATTGCTTTCATCGCATTGGTCATTTGCGGATTGATATTCAACATCAGCGCCTACGCCCAACTCTTTTTGGATAGCCTGCCATTTTTGCTCCCGCTCGGATTAGTATTTGGTGGGGTGATTCTGTATGTGAATTATATGGGCAAGCGAGAACGCCGACAAAAATATCCCATGCCTGTTACCGCGCTAAAAGGGGAGTGGTCACTCGAAAAAATTGAGGGGCGTGCCTATGACCGTTATTATATTCACATCGCGGGGCTAAAACTACGAATTTTGATGATGCCTTATGATTTACTGAAAAAATTAGACCCCAATACCCATTTAACGGTATATATTGAATCGGCATCGCAAAAAATTGTATCGTTGGAAACGGATGCGGAATGATGGGGGGAGATTGCATAATTTTACCCCACCCCCTAACCCCCTCCCCATTGCATGGAGAGGGGGAATAAAACCTGTTTTTGTCTTACTCCCTTCCTCTACGTAGTGGGGGAAGGGTTGGGGATGGGGGTGCTTTTGTTGTTTAGAATAATTTAATTCATTGTCGGTTCTGCCTGATTTTCATCGGCATTTTCCATTAACAACTCACCTTTATCATCTACCGTGAGGCGAATCATGCTGGCGAGTTGGAACTTGCCACTCAAAATACCATCCGATAAAGCATCTTCCACTTCATTTTGAATCAGACGGCGTAATGGACGTGCGCCATATTCGGGGTCATACCCTTTGGTGGCAATCCATGTACGGGCTTCTTCGGTAATTTCCAGTGTGATGGCATGTTCGATGAGACGATTGCCGACTTTGATGAGTTCCAAATCCACAATTTGCTTAATTTCGTCTTGTGTCAATGGGCGGAATACGATGGTGGCATCCACACGATTGAGGAATTCTGGACGGAAGGCACGGCGTAATTGCTCATTGACCTTTTTCTTCATTTCCTCATAGCTTTGGCGTTCTTCGGCGGCGACATCGGTGGGCATACTAAAGCCCAAATTCGCACCGCGCTTGATGGTATCCGCGCCGATATTGCTGGTCATGACGATGAGCGCATTGCGGAAATCCACACGGCGACCACGCGCATCTGTGAGTTGTCCCTCTTCCATAATTTGCAGGAGCATATTAAAGGCTTCTGGATGCGCTTTTTCAATTTCATCAAAGACAACGATGCTATAGGGACGGCGGCGAATGGCTTCGGTCAATTGACCCGCGTCTTCATAACCGACATAACCCGGAGGCGCACCGACCAACCGCGCAATCGAATGGCGTTCCATAAATTCGCTCATATCCAATTGGATGAGCGCATCTTCACTGCCAAACATGAATTCTGCGAGGGTCTTGGTGAGTTCGGTTTTACCGACACCCGTCGGACCTAAGAACATGAATGACCCAATGGGGCGGCGTGGGTCTTTTAGACCCGCCCGCGCACGGCGCACAGCTTTGCTGATGGCGCTGATGGCTTCGTGTTGCCCAATAATGCGTCTGTGCAGGGCATTTTCCATCTCCATCAATTTAGCAGTTTCTTCGCCTGCAATCCGCATGACGGGGATACCCGTCCACATCGCCACAACTTCGGCAATATCATCACCGGTCAGGCGGGGTTGTTGGGTTTCTTCGTTCCAATTCGATTTCAGGTCGGTCAAAATATTGAAGATGGTATCGCGCCGTTCCCGTAATTCGGTGGCACGGTCTGAACTTTGTTCCTCTTCTGGGAGCAAGCCAATTTCATCTTCAAGGTCGGCTAAATCCAGTTCCATACGGCGCACTTGGGCGGCTTCTGGGCTTTTATACATCCGCAAACGGGCGGCTGATTCATCAATCAGGTCAATGGCTTTATCGGGCAAGAAGCGGTCTGGGATATACCGTGCCGATAAATTTGAGGCTTGTTCGATGGCTTCATCCGTGATTTCGACATTGTGATGTTCTTGGTAGGGGATTTTAATCCCTTGTAAAATTTCGATGGTTTCTTCAATGGAGGGTTCATCCACCAAAATTTGTTGGAAGCGCCGTTCTAATGCCGCATCGCTTTCGATGTGTTTGCGATATTCATCCAGTGTGGTCGCGCCGATACATTGCAATTCACCGCGTGCGAGGGCAGGTTTGAGGATATTGGCGGCATCCACACTGCTCCCCGCCGAGCCAGCACCCACCAACATATGCACTTCGTCAATGAATAAAATGGCATCGGATGATTTCAGTTCTTCAATCACGCGCTTGAGGCGTTCTTCAAATTGCCCACGATACATCGTGCCAGCCACCAGTGACCCGACATCTAATTGCAAAACGCGCTTATTCATCAGGGGTTTGGGGACATCACCCACGATGATGCGTTGTGCCAACCCTTCGACAATGGCGGTTTTACCGACACCCGGTTCACCAATGAGGGCGGGATTATTTTTTCTGCGCCGTGATAACACTTGAATGACGCGCTCAATTTCGGTTTCGCGCCCAACAACGGGGTCTAGTTTGTTTTCGCGTGCTAATTCGGTTAAATCTGTAGCCAATTGGTCAACAAGCGGGGTTTTTTCTGCATTGCGCCGTTTGGGTTGTTGTTGTGGTGGTGTTTTTTCTTCGGTGTTACTTTGGGGTTGCATAGGGCTTTCTTGAAGTACGCGGCGTGTTTGCCGACGCACTTCTTCGGGGCTGATGCCGAGCCGTTTGAGGACATCAATCGCCACCCCTTCTTGTTGCCGTACCAAGCCCAGTAACAGGTGTTCCGTGCCGATATAATGATGACCCATACGGCGGGCTTCATCTACAGCCAGTTCTAACACCTTTTTTGTCCCTGGTGATAAATCTAATTGAGTGGGGGATGTGCGTGTAGAGGCACGAGTCAGGCGCTCTACTAATTCTTCTACACGACGCGGTTCTAAACCCAAATCGCGCAAAACACGCCCCGCCACACCGCCTTCCTCGCGCATCAGACCCAATAATAGGTGTTCTGTGCCGATGTAGTTGTGATTAAGTCGTTCTGCTTCTTCTTGAGCCAGACCCAAAACGCGCCGCGCCCGTTGTGTGAATCGTTCCATTTTATTCGCCACGGTTAATGCCCTCCGTTGGCACTCTAAACTTACTTATCCACTATTCCATTATGAGCGATTACCGAATCAAAATATCAATACTTTCATTATAGCAGAGGTTTTTATCCCTTAACATTCTACTATATCATGGATTGATTAGAAAATTATGTCAATTTTTAATACGAGTCAGTAGGCACAGGGTTAGGGTAGGGAAAGAGTGTAGACAGGCAATTGCAAAACGATAGAACTTAACCCTATATTCTTAACACATCCAAGCCAATGGCATATTCAATCTTCACCAATTTTGCGAAATGCTCTGTTTGAGATGCTAATCGTATTATTATTTGGGTCTTTCGTGTTTGCAAACGCATATCCATTGGCTATATGTATTGGTCCGAATTCTAGCCCATTCTGTGTCGCTTCTGCTATGAAACCATGCACATCGTGTACATCAAATGAAAGTTTTACCCCGACTTGACCAAGTTTAACGGATTTCGCCGCTTGATGAATGAGGATGGTCGCGCCACCATTGCTAGGAAGCAGTTCGATTAATCCTTCAATGACTTCGCCAGTTGTTTGAAAACCAAAATGCTTGCGATAGAACTCTGCGGTTTTCTTCATGTCACGCGCATAGATGATGATTGTGTTAAGCGACGGGGTCATAATTTTCTCTCATTCTAGTGTAGCATTGATTTATTAGAATTCTGCCTGTTTTTTTCATCTGCACCTGTTTGAGTTTTGTTACATTCAATCTTGTGATAACCCAAATTGTTGGCGGATGGTATTAGTATGACCTGTCATGATATCGTATACCATACAATCGGCAATTTGCATTAATTTTTGCTGACCTTTTAGAAAGGTCAATTTGCCGTCTGCATGGCGTGATTCGCTAAATTGTGGTGGCATATATCCCATTTTGGCGGTCAATGCGGGGAATTTATGACCACTATCGCGCCGAATGAAAAAGGCATTGCTCCCCATTCGGTTACACCCGATAAAATCATACCCTTTTTGATGTGCCAGATGACATAGGGCAGGCAGTGATGCACCAAAATATAAATTAGAAAAATGGGCAGTTGTGCGGTTAAAATCGGCTTGATAGGGAATCGTAATGGCATGTTCATCCCCAAAAGTGGCATTATATTCGCAAATCACGATGGTTGGGCGGACAGTTTGTATGGCATCCCATACCCAATAATCATTGCCGTCAATATCCACACTCAAAATGCCAACATCACCCGAAAAACCGGACTCATCAACGAGTTGGTTAATGTTGTCTTTGGTGATGAATGCTTGTTTGGCGGTGAGGTCATAACGCCAGCTAATTTCATCTGTTTGGATGTATTGAATCGCCGATTCGCTCCCATCCAGCACCAACCCGCGCCAATAATCTTGTTTGAGCAAAAAGCGTGTATTTGATTCAACATAATGTTCCACGCCAAATTCGATGAATGTTTTGGGGATATTGGGCAGGTGTGCGATTAAAAACTGGATGATGCCATCTTCACCCGTTTGCGAAAAAACCGAAAATTCGGCTTCGTGAATGGGTGTTGCGATGGGTAAAGCACGCACCCGCGCGGTATGGATTCCCCCAAGAAGCATCATCATGCGCTCATCGCGGACTACCATATCATAATTCCAATGAACACTCACTGGAAATTGCGGGGATGGTTTAGGTGAAATTAAATGCTCATCTATATTTTTATGCACATCGCCAACATGTTTATTAATATCTTCAATATGCCGATGAACATCAGCAAAGTGGCGGTTGATATAATTTACGAGGGGGTATACCAATCGTTTCAGCATATTGAATCCTTTAAGGCTGTGCTATTTGCAATAATTCTGAATAATGCGGGCTATCGTTACGTACCGCGACCCCCATCGGCAAACGGATTTGACCTGCTGTGAAATAGGTATAATCGCGTGCAAAATGCGGATGGGTGACGATGGCTTCGGTCATCTCGATATAATCGGGATAAGGCAAATACAACAAATCGGGGCGGTAATCATCCAATAATTTATCTGCCGAAAAACCATCTAATGCGAAATGGGTATCATTCAGCCCCGCCATATCAATCACCCGCCACGAGAAATTTGCCACCGCCACTGCCCCGACTTCGGTGGTAGCAACGGTGATATTATCCACACGCGCAAATTGTGCGAGTTTATACCAACGGGCATCATGAGGTGGATAATAGGTGTTTTGGTGCTGATACACAAATTGATGTGCCTCATATAATGTGCCAGATACGCCGATGACGCACATTACCATGATGCAAAATACGATTCCAAATCGAATTTGACGGGTTAATAATCCCCATACCAATGGGATAATTTGCGTCAGGCGTTCTATGAGTGCCAGCACACCAATGCACGCCAACCAGATGATAATCGGCAGGGTGGGATAATAAAACCGTTGATATTCAGGCATGATTTGTGTGACGAACACCGCATAATACCCAATATACCCCATCATGCCGACCAATAACCCCCATTCCACTGCGCTCATGCGCTTCATAAAGCCTTTGGGGTGGCTGATGAAGCCGATGATGATGAGTAATATCAGATAACGATTGCTATAGGCATATGTGCCGAGTTGGTCTATGGCGACCGACACATATTGATTTGCTAAAAAGCCATCGTAAATGCCGCCACTTTTGGCAAAAAATGGCAGTGGCAATGCAACTCCAAAATAAGCGCGGGTGAATAACAGTTGCGCCCCCAGTGTAAGCAGGGTGATGATGCCCATGATGATGCTATAACGGCGTTCTTTTGGGGTTTTGGCGAAGATAAAAAGGGCAATCGGCACGCAAACCGTGAACAGCATCATATCGGGGCGGACGATGAAGCCCAACCCGCCGATGAAGCCTGTCACGATATATGCGATGAGCATCGGCGTGTGTTTTGCCCACTGTGCCAACGCGATATAGCCGATGGCATATAACAAGACGGTCGTTGTCCCCATGCCACTGGTGAAATGATGGAGCAGGTTGCTATGAGCAGATACGCCGAATAGTAATAAGCCGATGACCATCAGCGATAATGCGGGGTGATAACGATTCTTTGGTGATAAAACCGCCATGAGGACGAATAATATGCCGAATATAACCCACAGTACGCCATATTGATGACTGGTATCTTGCACCAATTGAATGGGGCTGGTGTCTGTGTGTGTCGATGTGTTGGCATAAACCAGCGCCCCATAAACCAATTCTGTCATACCGAATACCGGCGATTCATCCGCATTCCATGACCATATCCCTGTTTGGTCTAAATGATGGGCATAACGGGCGAACATCAGCGCATCATCCCACACGGTTGGTTTTTTATCCATAAACCGCCCACTGGTGATGAGCATTATCCCAACCATAAATGCGATGCTGAATAAACTGATTATCCCCAACGTCCACCATAGCAGGCGTTGATGGCGCATATCCCCCACAATCAAAAACAACCCGATGCCGATAATGAGCAAGCCTAGCGCCAAAAAGATGTGGTCATATGCCAACACACGCACCTTAAAGTCGTAAGTGATAGATGTATCATCAGGCAATATCACACGTAACCGCGCGAACACACCATTTGGTGCGGGTAGGTGGCAGAAGGTTGCTTTTTCTGGTGCGGCGACACCCGCCTCATTGATATAAATCCCGCGCGTGTTGCTCATATCCCAATTTGCATTCAGGCATTGCGTTGGGAATAGTAAGGTATCACTTTCCAACGCAAACAAAATGCGCGTTTCGCCTTGTTCGGGTGTGTTGGGGATAACTGTATCGAGGGTTAGTGGGGTAGGGCGCAAATATTGGGTATATAGCAAACCCAAAAGGACGATGAGACACAAAACAGCGATAATTTTTTGTTGGGGTGGGGTAATCTTCATATGGGGAGTAACACGGGCGCGGGAGAATCATCAGATTCTCCCGCGCCCGCTATCATTATTGACCAGACATATAGCGTTGCAAGTCGCGGTCTAACCATTCCGGTGAGTTCACACGTTTGAGGCTAAGACCCAAACGGCGATTCTTCACATCAATTTTGACCACGCGCAAATCGAGTTGTTCACCTTCTTTGACCACTTCTTTGGGGTGCATCACACGCTTGTCGGATAGTTCCGAAATATGGATGAGACCTTCAATATCTTCTGCATCCACCAAACGGGCAAATGCGCCGAATTTGGTCATTTTGGTGACGGTGGCTTTGACCAAATCACCCACTTGGTA
>JALONZ010000368.1 GCA_025454675.1 Anaerolineae bacterium
AAAATGGCTTGGCCAGAGCTGACATCGGCGTGCTTCGGCTCGGGTTGCTGGTTACAGGCCGCCAAAAACAGTACCAGGAAAGGTAAACAGATCGATCGCTTCATTGGCAGGAATACCGGTGGGATGAGCGTCGATAACATCACGCAGTGTGTTACCCGCAATGTATTCCATCACAATGTAAGCTTGGTTCTCATCGATTTGGCGGACATCGTATAATTGCACGAGATTTGGATGTCGAAGATTTATGCGATGCCATTTATCTGTGCGCCACATTGCCCAAAGAAGCTGTGAATGATGTGTTCAATGTGGGTTCAAAAGAATTTGGCACATTCAAAGGCGATTTTCAAGCCGTCCTCGACCATGCAGGATTCAAGAAAAAAGTGCGCTCATTCCCCGTTGCGCCCGCCTTATGGACATTGCGTATTTTAGACCGCCTCAAATTGTCGCCCCTGTATCCGTGGGTGTATGAAACCGCGATTAAAGATTCGTTTGTATCCATCGAAAAAGCCGAAAAACAACTCGGTTGGAAGCCAAAATTCTCCAATAAAGATGCGCTCATCCGCAATTATGATTGGTATGTGGCAAATTTGGCGAATTTTGAAAAGCAAACAGGGGTCACACACCGCGTCCCGTGGAGCCAAGGCGTATTGAAAATCGCCAAGATGTTCTTTTAGGGTATATTTCAAACCTATGATTTGCATGATAATGCGGGGTCGTTTTTTAATATGGTGTATGTTTCTGTGGCGGACATACGAGGCTGAAGCCTCTAGTCCGCCATTACACCCCTAAAACTGGGCATATTGTAATGGCTGACTAGCCCTTTAGGGCGTATGTCAGCCACCAGATACCCGCTAAGGCGCGTCCGATGTTAAATAAACAGTGCATTCCGCTAAATTTTCCGCCCGTATGCTTCAATCATCCGATACGGATACAAATCGGGTAGGGCGCTGGCTTCATTCAACATCGCAACTTCTTCGGGGGTGAGGTCAATCTCAGCAACCTTCATATTATCCTCGAATTGCTCCACCGTCCGCGCCCCCAAAATGATGCTACTCACCAATGGCTGTGCCTTCACCCATGCCAATGCGACTTGTGCATAATTCAGACCGCGTTCATCGGCGATTTTGCCCACTGCGTCTATAATATCCCAATTGCGCTCATTATCGCGCCGATGCCATGCTTCTTCGGTGTGGTCGGGCATCATTGAAATGCGCCCCGCTTCGGGACGTTGCCCCCGCCGATATTTGCCCGATAAAAATCCGCCACCCAACGCGCCCCACGGGATGATGCCAATCCCTTCACGCTCAAATAAATCGAGAAATTCATATTCAATTCCGCGCATGACCAAACTGTATTGATATTGCCCCGCCACAAATCGCGCCCAACCGTGTGCCTCACTCACACCCAGCGCCTTCATGACCTGCCACGCTTTGAAATTGGATACGCCGACATACCGAATTTTGCCCGCCGTGACTAAATCATCAAATGCCCGCAGACTTTCTTCAATGGGGGTAAGAATATCCCATGCGTGCATATAATACAGGTCTATCGTTTCAATATCCAATCGGCGCAGGCTATCTTCCACCCCGCGCATGATGTGATAACGCGATAAACCCACGTCATTTTTACCCGCTCCCGTTGGAAAACGGACTTTGCTGGCAATCACCAAACCGTCACGCTTGCCTTTTATGGCTTTCCCGACAATTTCTTCACTCCGTCCGCCTGTATACACATCCGCCGTATCAATATGATTGCCACCCAAATCAATATAGCGGTGAATCATGCGGATAGAATCGGTTTCGGGGGTGTCGCGGCTTTCTGTGCCACCGAATAACATCGCACCTAGCGCCAACTCTGTTACCAATAACCCACTATTGCCCAATCGTTTGTAACGCATATCCCAATAACCTTTCGTTTGTGTGCGAGACCTATCTTGATTGTAATGCACAGAATATTTGAAAATAATTAATTGATGAATATCACAAAATCTAAACACTTCTAAAGAATTTTTGGTTTTTTTTAATAACCAGTGTGTGATATGCTAGTATCTATCCAACCAAATATTTGGAAAGGGTTAATTAATTCTATGAGAAACTTTCAAAAACCCCTCATTTCTCTCGCGCTTATTATTCTATCTGGATTCGTTTTTGCCATAACATCAGCACAACAGACCCCCAATCAATTTGCGGGGATGATTGATAATGAAAATCCTTTCGTGGAAATTGGCTTTTCTGTGCCAAACGCGACCACCATCACCATAGACCTGAACGCGGTTTCGGGCGACCTCGATACTTATTTATTTTTGATAGATAGCGCGGGTAAAATCATCGCCGAAAATGATGACCGTGTGCGCGGGGATACCAATTCATCCATCGCGCAATTTTTTCTCCCGACTGGGGATTACACTATCATCGCCACCCGTTATGATGTGATAGACGGGGATAGCACAGGGGAATATGAACTGAATATCACCTATGATGCACAGACACAAGAACGCATCGTTTATGATGTCAGCGCCGAAGCCCTCAGCAATATGGGATTCCCCGACATTCAACCGCGCCCCAAAGCCGAATGGACGATTTTGGTGTATTATGGTGGCGATTCGACCCTCGAAGCCTCGCTGATGAGCGATTTGGTCGAATTTGAACGCGCAGGCGGTAGCACCGAAAATACGCGCATCATCGCCTTGTTGGATAGATATGGGTTATCCGATGCCAACGGCGGATGGACGGGCGCACGCCTGTTTGAAATAACACAAAATGTCACGGGGGATTTTGGCACGGTGCCTGTCCCAACCATTGATTCGGTCGCATTAGCCGATTTGGGTGAGACCGATACGGGTAACGGCGAAACACTGGCGCGTTTCATGACGTGGGGCATTATGAATTACCCCGCCGAGAATTATGTCCTCGCGTTTGGTGGGCATGGGGGCGGATGGCGCGGTGTGATTACCGATGATACATCCGAGACGATTATCACCTTGCCTCAATTGGATGAAGCCCTACAAACGGTCAAAAATGCAACGGGTATTGGGCAATTTGATTTGCTCATCAATGATGCGTGTCTGATGGGCAGTGTCGAATATTATGATATTATGGCACGCCATTTCGATTATTCACTGGCATCTCCCGAAATTGTGATTGACCCCGCATTAGATATGACACTCCTCACCGAACTTATCAAAGCCGAAGCGGAGACCAAAGAATTGGGTGTGCCGTTGGTGACGACGTATATTGAACGCGATATTTTGGTCAATGACCGCCCCGATTCGCGTTATATGACCTTTGCCTCTACCCAATTGAATCAGATGGCAGAATTGCGCCGTGCAGTCGAATCCTTTGCGCGGTTGGTGAACCAAGACCCGCTTATGTATGCCCCCCTTTTGGGTCAAGCCCGCGCCAATACCTATACCTATGCTAAATTTTTGGGTGGGGATAACGATTTTGATGTGGATTTGGGGCATTTTATGCGCCAAGTCATCGCCTATAGTGCCGATGCGCCCATCATCACCGCCGCGCGTGATGTGTTAGAAGCCTTAGAAAATGCGCGTTTATTTGGCGATGCCGCCGATTACGCCGATTTATACACATCGTACTATAGCATCTACTTCCCACGCAAAAGCAAAGATTTTAGCACGGCGTATTTTAATGATACCCCGCTCAAACAATGGGCAGAAATGCTGGCAAATTATTATAACAGCACCATGCCCCGCTTATGGTCAGTGGATGACTCGGT
>JALONZ010000369.1 GCA_025454675.1 Anaerolineae bacterium
ATCCCCCGCGCCACCCTTAGCGTTGGTCGCGTGGCCCACAGGGGTGGAAGAACGCACCCCATTGCCGACAGATGTTTATTTGGAAGCACAATTGAATAGCGGGTTATCTACGGCGGTGGTTGCCCTCCAACGCAATGAACCAGAGGTGGCATTGCCACTCGCCGCCACCGAACAAGCACGGTTGGGGTCGTTATTTAATCCCTACCCCGCTTATTTGCAAGCCCTTGCTTATTTGCAACAAGATAACCCCACCACTGCCATCAATATCCTCACCGAAGCCGAAACCCGCCTGAATGATACAACGGGTCCAAATGCCATCTCACGCGATGATGCACGCCAATATTTGCCCCTCGTGAATTTGGGATTTGCACGGGTTTATATCTATCAAGCCAAAAATGCCCAAGCACGCGGATTGGTGAATGAAGTGGCGCGGTTGGTGGCGCTTATTAAAGCACGGTCAGAGGCGATTTTAGAATTATTCCCAACCTTTGTTGAGGCGCATATCACCCTCTCCGAAGCCTATTTGTTGGAACGCGATTATAGCGATGCCATCGCCCGCCTGAGCGAAGCGCAACAAATTCAGGGCTTGGAGGCGAATGTGTGGCTGGTCATCCAAAAAGGGGAAGTGTATTTGGCACAAGCCAAACGCTTGGCATTAGAAGGCAATTTGGCGGGGTCACGCACGGCGTATGATTTGGCAGAATATCAGGGGTATTTGGCGACTTATTTGAATCCGTTCATTGAACGCGGTCATGGCTTGCGGATTGAGGCGGCGATTGCGCTTGATGACCCCGGTCGTGCGGTGATTTATAGCCAAGATTTTCTATTTTACCTGCGTAATAGCGCCGAAGCCTTCCGCCAATTGGGAAATGCGCGTGAAGCAGAAGGCAATCCAGACCTCGCGCTGAGTGTGTATGACCTCGCGCTACAAATCGGTGGCAAGCGCGATGTGGTGGCAGATATTTACCTGTCGCGGGCGCAACTCTATATCAATGCTGGTCGTTTTGCCGCCGCATTAGATGACTTGAGTCAATCGCTGGAATTGCGCGATGACATTACGGTGCGTGTGCAACGGATGCGAATGGCATATGCGGCGGGTGATTTTGATGTGGTCGAATCAGATGCGTCATTCTTACTCGGTTCGGGCGCAGTAGCCGATAGCGAAGTGAATTTGTATTTGGCGCGGATTTTGATTGACCGTGTTGAAGCCGGTGATATCGATACCTATAGCACCGCGTTGGGCTTGCTCAATCGGGTGGGGACGGATATACCCGCCGAATTGCTCCCTGTTGCCGATGAATATCGGGCGCGGGCGCATTTGGCGCTTGGCAACCTTAGCGATGCGCTCACTGCGATTAATCGGTCATTAGGTGTGCTACAGACAGGCAGTCGGCGTTATTTGCGCGGGCTGATTTTCGATGCACAAGATAATGATAGCGCCGCCGTAGCCGATTATGAGTGGCTCATCACATGGGATAGTGTGTTCGATTATCCATTTATGGATGATGTTTTGGCGCGGATGCAAACCATTCAAACCGCACGCGCCGAAGCCACCGCGACCGCCCAAACCGCGACCCAAACCGTGTTGGATGCCACCGCGACCATCAGCGCAGAACGTACCGCATCCTTGCGAGCCACCGATCAGGCGGTTAGGGATGTTAGCTCAACACTCGCTATTAATTTGACAGAAACCGTTCAGGCATTTGAAGCCTTAAATGCCACTTTGACGGCAACGGCGCAAGCAACGCCAAATCCAAATGCACTTGCGCCTACATTGCCCCCAACATGGACACCCACACCATAAAATGGTGATGCGTAGCAACTTAACAACAAAATCTTTTTGACCTCATCCCCCCGACCCCCTTCTCCAATTTGGAGAAGGGGGAGCAAAGCAGTTTTTCGGGTGGTTTTGAAGTCTCCTCTCCCAAACGGAGAGGGGATTTAGGGGTGAGGTAGCCTTAAGTTGCTACGCATACACGCCCTATAACCTTAAAATCATCCTGCAATATGCTATTTTGCCCCAAAAATCCATGTTTTTCCTCATTTGCCACTCATGTCGCTATCAGGTAAAATAGGGGCGTTACTCAGTTGAAAGGACAGCAATCATGCTCAAAGAACGGACGAAATCCAAAGCTAAAAGTAAATTCCCCAAGCCAAAAGTGACCTATACCATTGATAAGATTGAAGAGGCACTTGGCAGTCAAGCAGATTATTTGCTGAACCACAAAAGCAATACCATCCCCAAAGAAATGTTGAAATTACCATCATCAGATTTTATAGATGAAAACTACACTCAAACTGACCGTAACCAACAAGTGTTACGCAGTTTGGCGCAAATGTTTGGTCACGGACGCTTGGCAAATACGGGTTATCTCTCGATTTTGCCTGTTGACCAAGGCATTGAACACTCGGCGGGTGCATCATTTGCCCCAAATCCCACCTATTTTGACCCCGCATCTATCGTTGAACTCGCCATTGAAGGGGGTTGTAACGCGGTTGCCTCGACCTTTGGTGTGTTGGGTGCTGTGGCGCGGAAATATGCCCATCGCATCCCGTTCATGGTCAAAATTAACCACAACGAATTGCTCACCTATCCCAACAAAGCCGACCAAGTGATGTTTGGGACAATTAAAGAAGCATGGAATATGGGTGCTGTTGCGGTTGGCGCAACCATCTATTTCGGCAGTCCAGAAAGCTCACGCCAATTGGTCGAAGTGGCACAAGCCTTTGCCTATGCCCATGAATTGGGGATGGCAACCGTGTTGTGGTGCTATATGCGGAATTCCAGCTTCAAAATTGGTGGTGTCAATCATGAAAATTCCACCGACCTGTCCAGCCAAGCCAATCACTTGGGCGCGACCATCCAAGCCGACATCCTCAAACAAAAATTGCCAACATCCAATGGTGGTTTCAAGGCATTGAACACCGGTGGGTCATCATATGGCAAGTTGGATGAACGCATTTATACCGAATTGACCAGTGACCATCCCATTGACCTGACCCGCTACCAAGTGGCGAATGGGTATATGGGGCGCATCGGCTTGATTAGTTCCGGTGGCGCGAGTGGTGATAACGACTTCGCCGAAGCCATTCAAACCGCCGTCATCAACAAACGCGCAGGTGGCACGGGCTTGATTTCGGGTCGTAAAGCCTTCCAACGCCCAATGGCAGAAGGCGCGGCATTGCTCCAAGCCATCCAAGATGTGTATCTGTGCGATGATGTGACGATTGCGTAATTTGATAATATGGGGTGTATCTATAAGGGCGCGACATGTTGCGCCCTTTCGTGTTTAATAAGTGGCTGACATACGCCCTTGCGGGCTAGTCAGCCATTACAAGTAGCCTAGTTTGAGGGTGTAATGGCGGACTAAAGGCTTTAGACTTGTATGTCCGCCACAAAGAAACGGCACATCTAACCTACCTTGCCTATATTTATATGAGAAAGACCAACTGATGGATAACAACCCACGCGCACATTATACCCGCGAATATTTTGAAAAATGGAATTACTCCGATAGAGGCTTAGGTCGCTTTAGCATGTATTGGTTTGCACGACGTTATTATGCCAGCCTTGTGCGCCGATTCGCCCCGCGTGATGGGGGTAAATTGCTCGAATTGGGGTGTGGATTGGGGCATTTGCTCGGATTGCTCCAAGACGACTATGCGTGTGTGGGCATTGACCTGATTGATTACAGCATCGAACAGACCAAAATCAATGCGCCAAAAGCCGAA
>JALONZ010000370.1 GCA_025454675.1 Anaerolineae bacterium
ATCCACCAAGCGCCTATCGGTGCTGGTGCGCCCGACATTAATCGCAACCACGCCATTTTCGGATAGATGGGATTTCACTTCTTGGAAATATTCAACGGTGGTCAAATGCCAAGGGATGTATGGGGGGCGATACGCATCTATGGCAATGACATCATAGGCGCGATTCAACTTTTGGAGCATATAGCGCCCATCTTCGGCATAAGCGGTGAGCGAGGGCATTTTTTCGGTGTTCATATCAAAAAATAATTCCCCAACATGGATAATATCGGGGTCAATTTCAACACCATCCATATGAATGTCACCATAGACCCGTTGATATTGACGTGGGATTGTTCCAGCCGCTAACCCGATAACCAACAAACTATCCATATTTTGTGTGGTATAATCCGCATTGAAATAAGGCGCGACTAAAAAATAATCCCAAGTACCACCAAATTCGTATAAATCGGGGTGATAACGGCTATGAACACCTTGTCCCTCATTCAGATACAAATTGATATACCCGCGCCCATCACGCACGACTTGAATATAGTTATAGGCGCTCTCATCATCATAGAGGATGGTTGAATTTGCTGGGGCAGGTCGCAGAACACCATTTAGGACGATAATCGCCAAAATGATGATGATGATAGGCATCCATAACCAAAATAGTGTTTTAACCCCATTTTGTGACCATAAACCAATGAATGCAATGAGATATAAACATCCCGCAAAGGTCAAAAAGGTCAGGGCTGTCCCCAATTCGGGGATGAGGATAAGCGTGGGCAAAAATGTGCCTAATAAACTACCGAGCGTGCTAATGGCATAAATCTGACCCGATACCCGTCCTGCCTCTTGCGGTGATTGAACTGCAAGTCGGATGGCGAATGGGGAAATACAACCCAAAAGCGTAACGGGTACAGAGAATAAAATCAGCACGGATGCGAATGAGCCGAGTGCCAAGCCCGCTTCAACGCCTGATACCGCACGCGCCGCGCCTTGTAAAATAGGGCGTGCAATCAATGGCACGAGTGCGCTTAAAAACGCCGCCCACAACATGATGCGATACAATGTTTTGGGGTATGGTGACCTATCTGCCCAACGCCCACCAATAAAATAGCCGATGGTCAAATAGAGGAGCATCAGCCCAATGACATTCGCCCAAACCAAGTTACTTGTGCCGAACACACTTCCCAGTAGGCGCGATGCGGATAATTCAATGGCGAGTGTGGTCATGCCACTGATGAATACAGCGATATATAAAAATCGTTTTGATGTCATAAATTATACAGATTGACGTGCCAGCGCATCGGCAATATCATCGCCACGCCTGACAACCAGAGTCGGAATTTTAACG
Source organism: Anaerolineae bacterium (assembly GCA_025454675.1). Taxonomy (GTDB): domain Bacteria; phylum Chloroflexota; class Anaerolineae; order Aggregatilineales; family Phototrophicaceae. The sequence continues at coordinate 1,337 of JALONZ010000370.1, forward strand.
AGTCGCAAATATGCCGCCATTTCTTCACCAGAGGGGGCATACCCAAAAGTTGAGGCATCTATCAACACACATAACACTTTGATTCCACGTTTGGATAGGAGCATGGCTTCGGTAATCCATGTGTTATCCGCAGAACTGGTGACGATGATGAGTGTTGTGCCACGCGAAAATGATTGTGCTTCTAATACCAATGTTTGTGCAAGGGTATATTGTGGGGTGCTTTTGGCAACGGCAAGTGTTTCTAAGATATGGGTGAGTTGTCTGCGTCCGCGTTCTGGTTGATGAATTACGCGCTGTGGGGTATAGGCAATAAAGCCCAAAACGCGCTCCAATTCCACAAAATACCGCGCTAATGATGCCGTGACGACAGCCACATATTCTTCTGTAGAGGCGGGGATGCCAGAACCAGTTGGCAAAATATAACCTGCCTCTGTGCGTTGCAAATGAGGGTCTTCGGTGAGTGATGAACGGGTAAAATCGGCGAACATCCAAATATCAACAAGCGGGTCAATTTCAAATTCTTTGACAGTCAATTGGTCACGGCGGGCAGTTGTTCGCCAATGAACACGATTGATACTATCACCCATGACATAATCACGCACACCTGCGGCATTGGTAGTAACATAATGTGAGCGTTGGCGTTGGGCTTCACCCCCCGAAAGCATCCCCATTGGCAAATCCACATGCGACAGCTTTATCATGGTGGGATAGACAACAATACGTGAGGTCGCATTGATGAATCGGCGGGCGGTGAATAAACCAAACGGGTCGCCACTCATCAACACCATTGGACCCAACCGAAATTCTCCGCGTGCAATGCAACGGGTTTGCAAATGCCATTCATGCTGACCACCTAAGCCTAATGTTGGCACAACACGGCTGGCACGATGGTCGGGCAGGTCGGATTGGTCTTCCACTTCGATCCATAATTTGGGGATAAATGACCTATTTTTAACGACAAATGATTCTTCAAAGGTGCGTCCAACCTGAGCGCGTCTGGCGCGGGTACGGCGCGTAATGCTTATCCAGCGTACCGCGAACCATGACCACAAATAGGACAGGGCAATCACGCCTAAAAGCATATAGCCCAAATTAAAAAAGTAGGCTTTTCCGGTGAAGATACCCACGATAAAAATGAGTGTGGTCAAAAAATAGAAAAAATAGCGTCGGCTTCGCATTAGTAAGGTGATGCTCCCGGTACAGGTACGCGATTCAACACATCATGCACAATCGTGCGCGAGGATGCTTGCGTAAAACGGGCTTCAGGTTTGGCAATGATGCGATGTGCCAGCGTCACTTCTGCAAGGGCTTTTACATCATCAGGGATGACATATTCACGCCCTGCCATTGCCGCACGAACTTGTGCCGCCCGAAATAAAGCAATTGACCCGCGCGGACTACTGCCTAAATAGACATGCTCATGTGTGCGGGTAGCTGTCACAAGCGCCACAATATAGCGCATGACTTCTTCGGCAACATACACTTCTTTCACAGCATTTTGCGCCGCAATCAATTCTTGCAGGCTTACGACCTGATTCATATTGTTGATGGGATGATTATATTGTTGTGCCGATAAGACTGTCAATTCTTCGGCAGGGCTAGGATAACCCAATTGAATTTTGAGCAAAAAGCGGTCTAATTGGGCTTCTGGAAGGGGGAATGTCCCTTCATATTCGATGGGGTTTTGGGTAGCGAGGATGATAAACGGTTGATTCATGGGGTAGGTTGTGCCATCTACAGTGACTTGGCGTTCTTCCATTGCTTCTAGGAGTGCTGATTGTGTTTTGGGTGTAGCACGATTAATCTCGTCTGCCAACACAATTTGTGCCATGATGGGACCTGGTCGAAATTCAAATTCGCGTTCTTTTTGATTGAAAATGGAAACGCCCGTCACATCGGATGGAAGCATATCGGGTGTAAATTGAATCCGACTGAATACACAGCCGATTGATTTTGACAATGCCCTTGCCATCATGGTTTTGCCAACACCCGGAATATCTTCAATGAGGATATGCCCTTGCGCCAACAACCCCAGAACAGTGAGGCGAATTTCATTACGCTTGCCTAATATCACTTGACCCACACTTTGAGCGATGCGTTCTGCAACAGATTGCACCACACCAATATTTGATAAATCACCTTGTTGACGGCGTACTTGCTGGGGATTCTGCATAAAGCCTTCACTCACTTTATCATTTGACAAATAAACATGATACCATTATGGACAGGTTTGATGTTATTTTCAGTGGACGATTTCCCTACGGTTTCTCAATGCCTTTAGTGTAGTATAGAAAATTGAGAAACTGAATAGCATTCACATCATCTAGGACGCTTATGGTTTTGAATACACCCAAATTATCATACACACAACTTTGGCAAGGCATTGTCATTTATTT
>JALONZ010000371.1 GCA_025454675.1 Anaerolineae bacterium
TATTTTTCATTCGGATTCGCCGAATGAAGGCGGGAGCGATACCGCATCTACCCCAGAAGAAATGTTACTCGGCGCGTTGGGGTCGTGTATGGCGATGACCGCCAAAATGTATTCCAATCGTAAAGGTTGGAATGTGACGCGCATTGACGTAACATTGAGTCTCAAACGGGTTAACGGCAAAGAATATGCCCAATATGAGGGTGATGCACCATTCATCCATGAAATTACCGAAGAAGTGCGTTTTGAAGGTGATTTAGATGCCGACCAACTGGCACGTCTGCACGAAATCACCCATAAATGCCCTGTCCGCCGTATTTTGGCGAACCCCGTCTTTTTTGTTCAGCCTGTCCCCGAAAATTAATTGCCAATAGGTTAGGGGAGGAGTAATGGCAACTCAAAGCCGAAATGACTCCCCTTGCCCTGCACACTCTTAAAAATGAGTTCTCCGTGATGCCGTTCCACAATATTTTTGACCAAATATAAGCCTAAGCCTGTGCCTTCAATGTGGCGTGTCTCTTTGGATTTGGCACGATAAAACGGTTGGAATAAACTGGGTTGTTTGTCTTTGGGGATGCCATAGCCCGTGTCTATCACTTCAAACCGCACTTGATTGTGTTTACATTCGATTTTGACATGCACATCGCCCCCTTGTGGGGTATATTTGAGGGCATTGCTGATGAGATTGGCGACTGCCTCGCGCAATTGGGCAATATCCCCCGAAATTCTGAGCGGGGTATTGGGGCAGGTGAGGGTGAATTTAAGGTTGTTGGCGTGGGCTTGGGTTTGATAATCTCTAAAAATGCCTTGTACTATCGGGGTTAATTCCACTGGGGCATATTCGGCATGTTGGGCGTTTTGCTCAATCCGTTCTAATGACAAAATATCTTCAATAATCCGCCTCATGCGTTTGGTCGCTAGGCGCATATCTTCCATATGAGCGATGAGTGCGTCTTTATCGGGTGTGGCATTTGGCTCTTGTAATTCTAATGACATCACATCTAAATGGGTGACGAATACCGCCAACGGGGAGCGCAAATCGTGCGCCGCCACACGAATCATATCACTTTTAAGTTGCTCTAATTTATTGACTTTATCAAATAAGGCTTGTATCTCTTCGTATTGTTTTTCGCTTTGTTGGATTTGATTGGCGAGGGCTTGTTCGGCTAAATAACGTTGGGTAACATCTTGAACGAGGGCGTGAATATGCTCATCTTCAAGCGTGTTGATGATGCGATACTCAATCCAGCGTTCATCGCCTTCTTTGCTGATGATATGATGGGTTATGGCTTGGTGCGATTGAAAATCGTGTTCAAAAGATTGTGTACAAGTTAGGTCGCGTGTGGGAGCAAGCAATTGTGCCAATTCTTCGTAGGTAAGCCCTATCATTTCATCGGGTGTATAACCTGTCAGATGTACCATCGAATCACTGGCATAGATCATCACCCCATCGGTATTAAAACTGATGATTGCATACCCCGCCGCTTGTAAGACGTGGTTGTGAAGTTGCAGTGTCAGTATGTCGTCTTGAATCAGGGTCAGTTTATCCACACTCATTTGTCTATTCCGAGTTCTCTAATCTCAAACGGTAAACACATTATCCTATGAAGAACGTAAAATTTCAAGCATTTATTAAGAAAAAGATTGCAATATTACGTTTTTAGACATACAAAAACAGTGAAATAACAACTTTCACTGTTTTTGCATCTCTATTATAAGGTGGAATGAAAAAAATGCCGATTAGAGGACGGTTTTGTTCTGGTTATGGATTACATCATTGTTAATTGGGCTTCGGCGGCGCGTGCCGCGTCGTCTACCATGCCCAATTTGGTGAACATATCCATCACCTGTTGCAATTTACGCGCCGCCATTGTGCGCCGACCGCGTTTGGCAAGGCTGAGGGCTTGCGAGAAGAAAGTCCGCGCCATCTCTGCTTCGGCTTTAAGTTCTTGCAGAGCATTATATGACTCGCGGTAATAATCATCGGGGTCAGATGAAAAACGCGAATCGGGGGCAGTTTTTAGCTCAGTGATAACTTCGCCTAATGTGCGGTTGGCATACCCTTTGATGAGGGGCAGGTTAACTTTTTCTGCCAATTGAATGGCTTCGACAGCCCGCGCCCATGCCGCCTCTAAATTACCTTCATGCAGATGAATAACTGCCAAGCCATGATAAATCTCGCATAGCAAGGTGGCAGTCGTATCATCGTTTAAGTCGAGTTGTTGAATCAATTTGAGGCTTTTATTGAACACCCCATGCGCCACATCATATTTTTTAAGTGCGACCAAGACCAAACCTTCATTGGATGAGGCTTGTGTTTGTAATTGCACATCACCAACTTGTTCGGCGACCTCATAGGCGGTTTGATACAGTTTCGCCGCCCGATTCAGCTCACCCTTAAAGCGATAATTCTCCCCCTGATTGAGGTCTATGATGGCGACACGGCGCGTATTGCCTGCGCGTGCATATAAGTTCCGCGCCCGTTCATTGTGGCGGATGCTCACATCTAAATTACCACGATAATGTTGGACATATCCCAATAACTGCTCAACCCGACCCTGATTGACCAAATGACCACTGGCATCAGCTTCTTTGGCGAGTGTTTCTAATTCAGCGATGGCTTGCTCATACGGCATTTCACCACTACCAAACCGATTAATAATGGCGACACATTTTTGGTTAAATTCGGGGGTTGGTTCTGGAAAGTCGGCTGTCCTCACCATGAGTCGGTTATCCTTTATTAAAAAAGTATACATCTTGTATTAAAGATAACCGAACTTGAGTTAAATTTCTACCCTATCCAGAAAAATTTAACAAATTCAAGTGATTTATTTGCATTTTTGCATAAATTGATTCGAGTGAAACCCTAGTAGGCTTCACTCGAATGGCTAATAAATCAATCACCTGCCATGGGGACAGGTTGGGGTTTTAAGGCGGGTTGTGTGATGGGGAAGTCTTGCAGAATCAAATCTTGGGCGATGATGGACGATGATAACACGCCAGGGAGTCCTGCACCCGGATGTGTTCCCGCGCCGACAAAATACAAATTCGGGATGTCCTCACTGCGGTTATGCGGTCTGAACCAAGCCGATTGCATCAAAATGGGTTGTACGCTAAATGCCGCGCCCATGTGACTTTTGAGTGTGTCTTGGAAGTGAAGCGGGTCTATATAATGTTCTGCGATGATATTGGCTTGCAAATCGGGCAGATATTCATCTTCCAAGAATTGCATAATCGCATCCCGATATTCCTTCGCTTTTTTCGTCCAATCTGTACCAGACCCCAAATGTGGGACGGGTGAGAGGACATAGAACGATTCGCCACCTTCTGGCGCGAGTGATGGGTCGGTGAGGGTGGGCATGTGTAAGTAGAGTGAAAAATCATCGGCGATGGTTTTCATCTTAAAAATATCACGCAGGAGTTCTTTATAACGGTCTCCCAAAATGATGTTATGATGTGCCAAGCCTTGTTCACGATATTGGCGTTTTGTGCCGAAATAAATCACGAATAGCGACATGCTATATTTCAGATTTTTCATGCGCCGATTGGTGTTCTTTTTGCGATATTGGGGTGGAATCATATTCATATAGGTATATGCCACATCCGCATTGCTCACGACAATATCCGCTTTATGGACTGTACCATCTGTGAGGCGCACACCAGTCGCTTTGCGTGTGGCATCATCCATCGTAATTTGGTCAACATCGGCGTTTAGGGTGATTTTTCCGC
>JALONZ010000372.1 GCA_025454675.1 Anaerolineae bacterium
TTTTTTCTCGTTTTGATAAACTGGCAACCTCTTTTCTTGGCTTTCTTCATTTTGTCAGCACACTCATCTGGTTACGTTAAAATGTCAACACAACCTAGCGAAGTGTATGTCCGCCCCAAAACCGAAAAGCACTCCTAAACAGCCTTTTCTTTCACCCGTTCCACAAATTCATCGAACAGATACAACGAGTCGTGCGGACCGGGCGATGATTCGGGGTGATATTGCACACTGAACGCGCCTAACTCGTCATGACGCAAGCCCTCTATGGTTTGGTCATTCAGATTAATATGCGTTACTTCTGCGCCGTGTAGGTCGCTATCATGGCTGACGGCAAACCCGTGATTATGGGCGCTGATTTCGACTGTACCTGATAATAAATTTTTGACGGGTTGATTGCCCCCGCGATGCCCAAAGCGCATTTTTTCGGTTTTTCCGCCTAATGCCAACCCGATAATTTGATGACCCAAGCAAATGCCGAATACAGGCACTTTGCCCATCAAATGCTTGACATTCTCAATGGCATAAGTGACGGCGGCGGGGTCGCCTGGTCCGTTGCTGAGGAATATCCCCGCAGGATTTTGTGCCAGCACATCTTGATAGGGCATATTGGCAGGCACAACGCGCACCCGTAAGCCTCTATCGGTGAGCATCCGCAAAATATTGCGCTTAATCCCATAATCATAAGCGATGATGAGGGGCGCGTTATCATGGTCATGATAGGTGTTATACCATTGCGGGTCGCTGGTTTCTGACCAATTATAGGCTTCGGGCGTGGTGACATCATCCACCAAATTCCATCCCGACATATCGGGTGATTGGCGTGCCAATTCGATGAGGGCTTGCGCGTCTTTGGCTTGCTCCCCGTTGGCAATTGTCGCCCGCATCACCCCTTTGCTACGAATGTGACGAACAAGGGCGCGGGTATCCACTTCAGACAGCCCAATCACGCCCTGTTCGCGCAAATAACCATCCAAATCGCCACGATTACGCCAATTGCTGACGACTGGACTGAGTGAACGCACAACAAACCCCGATACCCAAACTTTTTCGGATTCGACATCTTCGATATTGATGCCCGTGTTGCCCACATGCGAAACGGTCATCGTGACAATTTGTTTGTAGTACGATGGGTCGGTGAGAATTTCTTGATAACCCGTCATCGAGGTATTAAAGACCAATTCACCCGTCTGAACACCACTCGCGCCCCAACCGATACCCGAAAATACCCGTCCGTCTTCCAGTGCCAGCAATCCTGTCATAGCCTGTTCCTTTCTGAATTATGCTATAAGGCATTAGCCCCACCCCCTAACCCCCTCTCCATGGAATGGGGAGGGGGAACAATACCTGTTTTGGTCTTATCCCCTTCCCCTACGAAGTGGGGGAAGGGTTAGGGATGGGGGCGCTTTTATTATTACAATCAATCTGCTTATCACTTCAAATATTTGCGGAATGTATACGATGACCGTTTGAACCCGCCTTTTTCTTCGTAAAACGTGTGTGCATCATTCCGATGGATGCCCGATGTGAGCCATAAATAATCACAATTATTTCCTTTGGCAATTGCTTCGATGTGGTGAATGAGTGCCGTGCCATAGCCTTTGGAGCGATGACCTTCCGCCGTGACTAAATCTTGAATATAAATACTCCGCCCATTGAGTAGGGTGGTGGATTGCCGAAATCCCGCCAGCGCGACTGGTGTTTTTTGTGCCTCATCTTCATACACCGCCAGCAACCGATAACCTTGTGGGGTCATAATTTGAAGTAGACTTAAAAATTCTTCTTCGTCCATTGGGCGCAATTCACGCATGATTGGGAACGCACTTTTGAACTCCTCTACAGTCATTAATTCGACAATTTTCATAAAAAACTCCTTTTGTGTGTGCTAAAAAATATATTCTAAGGTTTATATAGGTGTGTGGACGTACAGAAGCACGTATATGACAATCAAATTTGCGTATCGTAGGGGCTTGCCATGGCAAGCCCCTACAAACGATGTGATTATATCATGACCTGTAATGACTGTTAATCGAAATATAATCGTGGCTCATGTCGCATGTCCATACAGACGCATAGCCCCGTCCCATATTCAAATTGAGCGTAACCACAAATTCAGATTGTGCAAAAATATCTTTGGCAACAGATTCATCATAATTTGTGCCTGTGCCATTCGCAAATAAAATCAGCGCCTTGCCACCAATTTTTTCGATGGATAACACGGCTTTATTCGGCTCGAATGGCACCCCTGCACGCCCCGCCGCCGCCATAATCCGTCCCCAATTCGCGTCGCCACCATAAAAGGCGGTTTTAACCAGTGGTGATGTGCCAATGGCATCGGCAATTTTGCGTGCTGTGAGTTTGTCTGGCGCATTTGTGATGTGAATTTGCACCAGTTTAGTTGCGCCTTCACCATCACGGGCGATGTTTTTTGCCAAATTTTCACATAAACTTGTCAAAATGCCGACAAACTCGTTTAGGTCACGGGAATTACTAATATCCACGCCACTTTCACCATTCGCCAATAGCAAAACGGTGTCGTTGGTACTCATATCGCCGTCTACTGTGATGCAGTTAAATGTGGCTTCATTGGCTTGTTGGAGCGCCATTTGTGCTTGCCCAACTGCCAATTTTGCATCGGTGACAATCACGGATAGCATGGTCGCCATGTTCGGGGCAATCATGCCCGCGCCTTTGGCGATACCTGTGATGGTATAACTGCCTTTATCCGTCTCAACAGTCACAGATGCCATTTTATGCGCCGTATCGGTGGTCATGATGGCTTTGGCGGTGGTTGCCCAATCATCACCCAATTTAGCAACCGCCAAATCAATGCCCCTATGGATTTTACCCATCGGCAATTGCGTGCCAATCACCCCTGTAGACATGACCAGCACTTGATGTTCATCAACACCGAGTTTTTCGCCTACGGCTTTGGCGGTAGCATGGGCATTTTGTAAGCCTTGTTCGCCTGTGGCGGCATTGGCACAACCCGTATTGATGGCAACTGCGCGAATCGCATCGCTATGATGTTGTAATCGTTCCATCCCCAACAACACAGGTGCGGCTTTGACGATATTGGTCGTGAATACACCCGCCGTTACACATGGTACATCACTGACGACCAACGCAAAATCAAGCAAGTTATCGGATTTGAGTCCACATGCAACACCCGCCACCCGAAAGCCCTTTACAGGCAAAATGGTATCCGATAATTTCATAGCCCCTCCAAAATGTGTGTCAATTTCTCACATAACGTATCCACATGACTTTTTTCGATGATGAGTGGCGGCACAAAACGGATGACATGCGTCCCCGCGTTGATGAGTAACAAGCCGTGTTCGTATCCTGCTTGGATAATCGGGTCTACCTCGCGTGAAAATTCCATGCCGACCATCAAACCGCGCCCGCGCACATCCACAATATCAGGATGTTGGATAGATTTGAGTTTTTCTTGCAGATAATTCCCCACTTCTTGGACATGCGCCAAAAATTCGGGGTTTGAGATGCGTTCTAAGACGTGCTTGGCGACCGATGTGATGAATGGGCTACCCGCAAAGGTCGAGCCGTGATTGCCTGCATGGATGGCTTCTGCGACACGATTGGTCATCAAAATCGCGCCGATGGGTAAGCCACCTGCCAATGGTTTGGCGAGGGTCATGATGTCGGGTGTGACCCCGCTATGTTCGTGCGCCCATAATTTGCCTGTGCGTCCCATGCCACATTG
>JALONZ010000373.1 GCA_025454675.1 Anaerolineae bacterium
GTAGGCGAGGATGATTTTTTCGCGTGGGATGCCCGCGTGCATCAGCCCTTCGTACAGGGGTTTATCGGTGTTATCGGCATCCACCACGATATACTCCCCGTCTATATGCGCCATCATCATCACACGGGTGAATCGTTCTAGGGGATAATCGGCATCCGATACCACCACGATACTATATTCAGACAAGTCTTCATTCAACAAAAAATGATTACGTACTTTATACCCTTGTATTTGGGCATACCACAGCATCTCATGTTTGAGAATCTGTTTCAAATCAAATTGGGTTTCCATAGAACAATTTCCTCTAACACTAAATCAATCACAATGAGATTTATTTTGGCTTCATTGATAACACGCACCACAGCATCATCAAATATATGCTCATAAGCATGGCGCGGAATGGCTAAATAAAGTGGCATGGGATTCATCATATTTTGCAACATCGCACGATAAATGAGATATTGCCCAATTGCGCCATATAAATCGGGAGTCATGTTATTGAATTGGGCAAAGCACTTGATTTCAGTCAATAACAATTGCTGACGCGACCCATTTATACCCTTTGTCATCAACGCATCTACAAAAATAGACCGTTTCGCATCTGCAAGATGAAAAGGCGATTGTTGAATCCGCCACCCATCTTTTTCGAGGGCGCGTATCACTTGCGGTTGGCAGGTATCTACGGCGGGCATGAGTTATTCAACTTGGGATGTTGGCACGCGCTCACCTGCGTAGGCGTCTATGGCGGGCATGAGTTATTCAGCTTGGGATGTTGGCACGCGCTCACCCGCATAGGCAAGGATGATTTTTTCGCGTGGGATGCCCGCGTGCATCAAGCCTTCGTACAGGGGTTTATCGGTGTTATCGGCATCCACCACGATATACTCCCCGTCTATATGCGCCATCATCATCACATTAACTCGCCCACGACTGAGCAATGCAGGTGGGTAATCATGGTCTGGAACAACAACAATCAGATATTTTTGAGCCACTTCGTCATAAAAAAAATGACTGGTATTTTTATATCCATGTGCTTGATGATACCAATTCATTTCATCTTTCAATATTTGTAATAATGATGCTACTCTTTCCATTCGACAATCACTTCCTGCTCAATATCTACAACTATCATTTTCATTTTAACACGATTTATCACCCGTAAAGCGACTTCATCAAATACAACACGATAAGCATGAATTGGAATCGCAAGGTAAAGAGGTGTGGAGTCATTTAACCCGTTCAAGACTTCTTGATAAATCAGGTATTGACCAATGGCTACATATAAATCACGCGAGTATTCTGTAGAATTGGCAAAACATTTTATTTCTGCCAACAAAATTTGGCGTGAACCACCATTGGCAGAATAACTGGCTTGAATATCGAGCATAATTAAACGATTGCCTTCAACAAGGCGTACATGGGTATAATTAATCCGCCACCCATCTTTTTCGAGGGCGCGAATCACTTGCGGTTGGCAGGTATCTACGGCAGGCATGAATTATTTCCGATTCAAATCTGCCAGCACCTTTTTTCGCGCTTGGTCGAGCGTATCGGCATAATCAAAATCCACTTTTTTGCCAGTCGTGACACGGAAGGCACTCTGAAATCCACCAAATGCCAATTTCATCATCATCCCTGCCCCAACAATCACCGTGAGGGCGGCTTTGGGGTGGCTTTTATCACCAAACCTGCTTAAATGTTTGGTCACATCGCCAGGAATGCCAATTTTGCCTTCCACAAAATGAATAATCGTCCCAATTTTATGACTGGGGGCTTCATCCATCATCACAAATACTTTTTCACGGGCAACATGGAGTTCTTCCCATGCCCAAGCACCGCCGATGTCATAGCGTAAAATGGAACGGTGGTCGTTATCCCATAATAATTCAATTGGCATAATTTAGTCTCCTTGTGGGGTGGGTAATTTTTCGCCTGCATAGGCAAGGATGATTTTTTCGCGCGGGATGCCTACTTGCATTAGGGCTTCATGGAGTGGGTGGTCGGTATTATCAGCTTCAATAACGACTATATCTTGTTCTAAATGTGCCAAAACAATAATCCCAGAACGGTATTTGGGATTTGGCTCATCATGTGCCACATATGACACCATCACCGATTGATTATCTGGTGAGGCAAAATAATAACTGGTGTGTTGATAACTATCCGCATCATGATAAGCATATATCACATCTGCCAATGTGTGAAAAATATTTTGTTTTATCGTTTCCATGCTACTATGCGTTCCGCCTCCAAATCCACAACTATCAATCCGACTTGATTATGTTGTAGCACATTCATGGCAACCGAGTCAAACACCAACCGATAAGCGTGGTCGGGGATGGGATTTTTCACCTGCATAGGCAAGGATGATTTTTTCGCGCGGGATGCCTACTTGCATTAGGGCTTCATGGAGTGGGTGGTCGGTGGTATCAGCATCTATGATGACCCTATCATCAACCAGTTTCGCACTCACAATGACACCCGGTTTTTGTGGGCGTTTGGGATGATAATCTGGGATGAATACCACAATAAAACGCCCTTCATGGGCATCTTCAAAATAGAGTGTTTGACCATTTTGAGAGGTTGCCTGATGATACCATAACACCTCTTGTTGAACGATAGATGTTAAATCGAGGGTTTTCTCCATTCGGTTATCTCCTCTTTGAATACGAACACGCCACCCGTCTTTTTCGAGGGCGTGTATGATATTCGGTTGGCAAACATCAACAGCAGGCATTTATGCGCGGTTGGGTTTACGTCCCCGTTTGACCACCATCATCACCATACCCACCAAAAAGCCAACCGTTGCCAAACGTAGTAACCGTTCAAAACAAGAAGGTTCAATAGCCATATCACATACCTCCAGCTACTTCTAATACTTGCCCAGATACATAATTCGAGAGTTCGCTGGCAAAGAACAACACCGCACCCGCCGCTTCTTGAGGCGTGCCAGCCCGCCCCATCGGAATCGCCATAACTGCCATTTGACGTAAATGGTCAGGGATGCCCAATTTAATTTTTTGACCCTCGCGTTCAGTCGCATCACCCAGCGCATCGGATTGCGTTAAACGGGTTTCGATATACCCAAACGCCACCGCATTCACCTGAATATTGAATCCGCCCCATTCTTTAGCCAGTGTTTTGGTCAAGCCGATGATGCCCGCCTTGCCCGCCGAATAATTGGCTTGTCCAATATTCCCGCGTGTGCCACTGGTGCTACTGATATTGATAATTTTCCGCGCCCTAGCCACACCAGTCGCATCTTTTTCTTTTTTGGCGACCTCACGCATATATGGGATGCACGCCTGAATCAATTTGAACGGCGCGGTGAGATGCACATTCAGCATGGCTTCCCATTGGTCATCGCCCATTTTATGCGCCATACCATCCCATGTATACCCCGCGTTATTGACCAAAATATCAATCCCACCAAATTTTTGGACGGTTTGCCCCACCAATTCTTCCAAATCACCCGCTTGGGTCACATCACATTTGAGCGCGATGCCATCCCCGCCCGCTTGCTGAATCGCTTCGATGGTGGCATTGGCAGGGTTGGGGTCTATATCGGTGACGACCACCTTCGCGCCATGTTGGGCGAATAAATGCGCGGTTGCCGCCCCAATTCCGCGCCCGCTACCTGTAATAATGGCGACTTTGTCTTGTAATAATTTCATTTTGACCTCTCTATTTTTATCAGTTAATCTGATTTTACCGCACGAATCGCACCGTCCGCAATCAATTCGGCAATTTCCTGACCCGATAACCGACCACCCTCTTTATACCACACCGCCACCCAATTATTCGCGCCGATGATGGACTTGGTATAAATCGGAATATCCACCTCACGAAATTCACCAGTTGTCATGCCATCTTTCACCACTTGGCGGAATAACAATTCAAAATATTCACGCCGTTGAAAAAACGCATCGCGCTTGGTGATAAAATCATCGCTATAACTATGTGCGCCATTGCGCCCATCGGCTTTCAGATTCATCAATGGGCGAATTTCAAAAATCATCGCCGCGCCGACTGCCGTGTTGCTGGTCAGCGTGAGGACGTGTAGGCGTGCCATTTCATGCAATTTTTCGGTGGGTGTCTTATTCGATTGCACAACGGGTTCAATTTGGCTGATGGCGTGGTCGAGTCCGCCTTCGAGTACAGCCAATAATAGCGCATCTTTGTTGCGGAAATGATGATATAAACTGGCGGCGGTCAAATTCACCTCAGAAGCAATGTCTTTCATGGTGGTGGCTTCATAGCCATTGCGCCGTAACACATCCGCCGCCGCGTGTAAAATCGTCTCTCGGTTGACCGATTGGTCTGCTGGTTTGCGTGCCAAAGAAATAATCCCTTCATCACAAAAAATAATCGAATATAGATTTAATTATATCGCAATTATTAAGGAA
>JALONZ010000374.1 GCA_025454675.1 Anaerolineae bacterium
AACCAGCACCCCTCTAGCAGAATTTGGCGGTGGCGCGGTAGAAATTACCGATTGGCGTGGCGCAGAGACGATTCAGGGTGTGGCGGGTGAAGCATTAACGTATCATGTCCAATGGAATGGAGGACAACTTGACCAACGGTATTTCACCGTGTTGCAACTTCACACCCAAAACGCAGATAACAAAGCATCTGCCGCCGATATAAGCCTAGCCTATCTCTATCCGCCCATGATTTGGGATGAATCCCTATCGCCATTTATGGCATATCACCTTGTTTTATCCGAAAATTTGCCGTTTGGCGCGTATCGGTTGGTGGCAGGGATTTATGATGGTAAAACGCGCACCAATTTATCTGCAACCAGTCCGCTTGGGCATCCATTGAATACATTAGCGACTATCGGTTGGGTAAAAGTCGCACATCCGCCGATGACGATTCCGGATGATGCACAACCCATAAACGCCGTTTTGGGGGATAGCATCGGTTTGCAAGCCATAAAAATCACCGAGAATGAAGGTCAACTGGCGGTCAATCTCTATTGGCAAGCCCTTGTACACCGTCCAGATGTGGATGCAACTTTATTCATCCAAGTTTTTTCAGGAGATACACGGATTGGTCAAACCGATACCCGTCCCATGAATGGGCAATATCCGACCCAAATTTGGGATGCGGGTGAAATTGTCATGACGGAACATTTCATATCATTAGATGCCCCGCCCGATGAAAATACAGTAGTGCTGATTGGGATGTATACCTTCCCCACCCTAGAACGCCTCCCTATCGCAATAGATGGTGTTCCGCAAGTGGATAATGTCGTTAGGATTGAATTAGGGGATTAAACCGCGTCTTTGAGGATAATCCCCCCGCCCAAACATACATCCCCATCATACATGACCGCACCTTGACCGGGTGTAATATCACGCATGGGGGTATCGAATTGAATGTGTACCCGACCATCCGCCAACGGAGTCACCAGCGCATCCACTGCTTTCGCCTTATACCGAATTTTGACCCCTGCGCGGAATGGCTGTGTAGGGGGATTTTTCACTGTCCAATTGACCCGATGCGCGGTGAGTTCACTTTTGCCCAAATCATCCGCCACACCGACAATCAGCGCATTTCGATACGGATTCGTCGCAATCACATACAGGGGTTCAGAATGTGCAATGCCCAATCCTTTGCGTTGCCCAATGGTGTAATTTGCCAATCCGTTATGTTCACCAACGACTTCACCCGTTTTCAGCACGATGGGACCGGGTTTCATCACTTCTGGGGCGTAATCGGTTAAAAAGCGCCGATAATCACCATCGCCCAAAAAGCATAAATCTTGGCTATCTTTTTTCTTGGCGCTGATGAGTCCATATTTTTCGGCGATGTCACGCACTTGCGGTTTGGGATACTCACCAATTGGGAACAATGTATGTGCCATGTGCTGTTGTGTGAGGACATGTAACACATAACTCTGGTCTTTGGCATCATCCACACCCGCCCTCAACCGATACTCGCCATGTGGTGTGGTATCAATGCGGGCATAATGCCCAGTCGCCAAATAATCAGCATCCAGCGCCATTGCGTTGTCATATAAATAGGTGAATCGAATTTGCCGATTACATTCAATACACGGGTTTGGGGTCACACCTTGACGATGTTGCTCCAGAAAAAATTCGACAATCGTATTGCGAAAGACATCTTTGGTATCCAATACATAAAACGGGATACCAATTTTATCGGCGATGCGTCGTGCATCACTCATCTGCTCTGGTGTGCAACACCGATTATGCGCCCCACCCGCAACAGTTTCCTCTGACCAGAGGCGCATCATCATGCCCACCACATCATAACCTCGTTCTTTGAGGAGTGCGGCGGCAACGGAGCTATCTACACCGCCACTCATTGCCACCACAACCCGCTTATTTGCGTTATTGCTCATCAATTTGCCCGTCTCAACTTACGTAACTTTTCGACCACTTCTACGAGGGTATCTATGGCATAATTCACTTCTTCTTCGGTGGTATAACGCCCGACTGTGAGGCGCAAACTGCCGCCTGCTTCTGCCCTAGAAAATCCCATCGCCAATAATACACCAGACGGCTCTGGATTGCCTGTCTTACATGCTGATGCGCCACTGGCAGAAATCCCTTTCATATCCAAGTGCATCAATAACTGATTCGTCTCGATATTTTGGAACACAAAACTCGCATGAGATGGTAGGCGCTCAGTGGGATGACCTGTCATACGGGTATCGGGGATGCGTGATAAAATGCCATCTACCAACATATCGCGCAAATGACGGTAATGTGCCAAATGGTGTGCTTGTTCTTCATACGCCAAGACCAGCGCCTCTGCCATACCAACAATCCCTGCCGTGTTCAGTGTACCCGGACGATGCCCCTCTTCATGACTCCCGCCCGTGTTGCTGGGGACAATATCCACCCCATCACGCACATAAAGCGCCCCTATCCCTTTGGGTCCATAAAACTTATGCGCGGAAATGCTCATCATATCCACACCGAGCATGTCCACATCCAACGAGAGTTGCCCCGCCGCCTGAACTGCATCGGTATGTAACAAAACTCCGCGTGCTTTTGCTTGTTCAGATAATTTTGGCAAGGGGGCAATCGTCCCTACTTCGTTATTGGAATAAATCACGCTGGCAACGATGGTTTTATCGGTACACGCATTGGCAAATTCTTCAACATCCACCATCGCTTGGTCATCCACTGGCAAAACAGTGGCAGTAAATCCCAATAAATCGGCAAGTTGCCCAACCGTTTTCCCAACGGCGCTATGCTCAACAGGAGTTGTAATCAAGTGATTTCTGCCTGTACCCGTTTTTTGTGCGTTCCATGCCGCCCCACGAATGGCAAGGTTATCGCTTTCTGTCCCGCCACTGGTAAAAATAATTTCGGATGGTTTGCAATTAAAAATTTTTGCCATTCTTTGGCGAGCATTTTCGACCGCATCTTCGGCTTTGCGTCCATGCCGATGTGTTGATGAGGTGTTCCCGTATATTTCTGTTAAATGGGGCATCATCACCTCTAAAACACGTTTATCGAGAGGGGTAGTCGCGGAATAATCTAAGTAGACATCAGGGGTGTTTTTCATGGCAAAATCTCTTTTCGATATAAATACTCATAGTCCAAATTGTAAGCCATCCTATCCGACACTGCAACGGCAGGTGGTCTTTCATGATAATTATCATCAAAACAGGGTGATACTCGTTAAAATCTTTCCCCTCACAGTGGTTTTTTTATGGCGAAAGGGGTATATTTCCATGAGCGCATCATGAATGGCGCATATTCTGTCAAATCAAAAGGAGACAAAATTCATGTCTGTTATTGAAAGTATTCACGCCCGTGAGGTGTTAGATTCGCGTGGGATTCCAACTGTTGAAGTGGAAGTCTTTTTAGATGTTGGTTCTTTTGGGCGTGCCATCGTCCCTAGTGGTGCATCCACTGGTGAACATGAAGCCCTTGAACTTCGTGATGGGGATGCTAAACGTTTCGGCGGAAAAGGTGTCCTCAAAGCAGTTAGCGCAGTGAATGAAATTCTTTCAGAAGCTCTTGCTGGTGAATATGCCTTTAATCAAAAAGCCATTGATGACAAAATGATTGCCCTCGATGGCACACCCACCAAGAGCAAACTCGGTGCAAATGCCATTTTAGGTGTTTCGATGGCTGTGGCTCATGCGTCTGCCGCCAGTGTTGGCTTGCCCCTCT
>JALONZ010000375.1 GCA_025454675.1 Anaerolineae bacterium
GAAAGTATCGAAGAAGTCGGTTTTAAGGTGGTGGATAATGCGCTCACACGCGGATTATTGGGTCCCACGATTGCGCCTGTAGATGTGGCACGCGATGACCGCCAATGGTTCACCGTGACGCTCACGGTGCGGACGAAAGATTTGCTGGGCGCGGTGGAATATTTGCGGAGTGTTGGCGGGATGCACATCGTTAGCCAACCCACCCAATACATTTTTATGGACGAATCACCGACCTATAAAAAATTACTAGAGGTGCTTCGAGATTAGGACTGTGCGATGTTTTAATCGGCACAGATATTTATATTTTTTGCGGTGGGGCGTGGTGAAATTAATCTGTATATACACTTACCACTACCTTCCGCATCAAATATGTGCCGAGCAACAGTTGGGGCTTTCGGGTGGTGTGTGGGAATTTGTAGGGATACTATTGAAAAAGGATGTGTTTTATGGCAGATGCGTTTATTTCTTATCAGCGTGAGCCTAGCACAATGGCGGCGAGGTTCGTTCAAGAAAGATTGAAGAATAAACACAGTATTCATGCTTATTTGGATGCTGAAAATAGTGATAATATACAGGGGCAATTTGAAGAAAAATTGATGCAAGAAATTGCAGATGCACCAGTTTTTATTCTTATGTTGGCAGATACAACCCTTGAAAGCGAATGGGTGCGAAAAGAAATTCAACGGGCGTATGAATTGCAAAAACATTGTATCCCTGTTTTTCAGGA
Organism: Anaerolineae bacterium; assembly: GCA_025454675.1. Classification (GTDB taxonomy): domain Bacteria; phylum Chloroflexota; class Anaerolineae; order Aggregatilineales; family Phototrophicaceae. The sequence goes on from JALONZ010000375.1 coordinate 728, forward strand.
GAGTTATAAACAAAAATCTAATCCTGATTCAGCCATTAAATATGTATTAGGTTTTCAGGGCGTAAAATTGTATGATAAACAAAACGATTATATTCCTAATGCTATTGATGATATTGCTAATCGAGTGAAAAAACAATTAGAAGCACAATCACCACAATTGACTAACATTACTCAAAAATCACAAATTGCCATTCCGCCCAAGCCGAAAATTATTTTGCCACAGCCGTTTGATTGGTGTTATATCCCTGCTGGCAAGGTGACTTTGACACCTGATGCCATAGACAATAATATTTATATCAAAAGTAATACTGTTGTTGATGTGTCTGCATTTTGGATGGCGAAGTATCCAATTACTAATGCACAATTTAAGATGTTTATTCAAAATGGTGGTTATAAGAATGATGTATTTTGGACTGAACAAGGACTTAAGCACTTGAACTCTAAGGAATGGAATTATCCTCAACTGTTTAAATATGATAATTGGAATGGTGATTTACAGCCTGTTGTTGGTGTCTCATGGTATGAAGCAATAGCGTTTTGTAACTGGTTAAGTAATGAAATTGGTAATCATATTTCATTGCCTTCCGATAAGCAATGGCAGTATGCTGTTCAAGGTCGTGAAGGCAGATTATACTCATGGGGTAATGAATGGAAATCACACTTATGTAATCATAATGTTGATAATCCTGGTGCAGGATATACTACACCTGTAAATAGATACGAGAAAATGTATGAACCTATGAATGGACTTATAGATATGACGGGTAATGTTTTTGAGTGGTGCTTAACACAATATCAAACAGGAAATGATGAATTAAATGGGCGAACATTTATAACCAGAGGCGGATCGTACTATCATAAAGATAAAAAACACTTTTCCACATATTTTCGGTGGAATAATTTACCAAGTGATCGTTATTCATTTATTGGTTTCCGTATCGCCTGTCAAATTGACCCGCGATAATTTTTTAGGTTATCCCAGCGCCGAATGCGCCACATCAAACCATTTTGCCAATACGCCAGATGGGTCATTCGCGTTCATATCTACCGACATCGCCAGACCCAACAAACTGATTTCTGGCGGGAAGCGGTTGCTATCGGCTAAATTCAGCGTCAAGAATGGGCAACAGAACAACGCCAATTTGAGTATTTCGCGCCAATCATCAGGCAAAAACCCGCGTTCTTTCAGCAATTTTAGGGTAGGAATCACCACACGCTCAAATTTACTCTCCAAGAACATCATCCGCACCGACCACAGTGCATAACTATAAGTGACATGCCATTCATCCCCGCGCACATCAACCTGAATGATTGTGGAATCTTTTTTGGTTTGCGGGTGATACATCCACATGGCGAACACATTATGAAAAATCGGCTTCACAAGGTCTAGCAGGGGGGAATGTCTGCCTGCGAAGGCGGGGTCAAAATACAGCAATGATGGCGGGTTGGTCTCTGTGCGGAAAAACACATTGCCGTTGTGCGCGTCCCCATGTCCGATGACGGTTGCGAGGGCGCGATTCGGATTGAGTGTATTGATTGCACGCGCCACAAGGTCATAAATTGTTTCATCATATTTTTGACCATTAATCACCCATTTGACGCGCTTCACATTACCCATGCGAAATGTGCCATGTGGCAGGATAATCGGGTTATTATCGGCATAAAAACGGTCATAACGCCCACCTGTCAGCCGATGATAAAACAGTTGATGAATCGGTGCATCAGGGGTTGGTGTGGGGGATTGCAAACTGACTTGATAATAGGTGAATAGGGCATCATCGGCATCATTTTGAGCCTGTTTGAGCAGGTTATAGGGTGTCAAAAATGAATTATCACGCCCTGCTTGGCGCAGTTCCAAATCCCACGCGACATCAAACACGGCGGGCGCAGTGATGACCTCATAAATCAAAAATTGTTGACCTGTTTTGGTGGTGCTATAGAGGGGTTGAATAATCGGATAACCGACATCTGCTAATAACCGAGCATTATAATATTCGTCAATGACCGTATCTTGTTCGGTATGTGTTTTGAAGAATAATCGTGTGCCATCCGTGAGGGTGATGAAGCCATTGAATGAATTGAGCGAGGTTGCGAGCGGGCGCAATTCGACTTTTTGCACCGATAAATCGAATGTCTCGCGGATGAAGCCGATAAGGAGTAGTTCCGCTTGGGGTTTATCGGTGAATTGTACTTGTTGGATGGTTTGCAAGATGTTGGTCATTGTGTTGTTCTATCATTGGTGGCTGACATACGCGCTAGGCGCTAGTCAGCCATTACACTAGCGCCAGTTTTACGGATGTAATGGCGGACTAGAGGCAATCGCCTCGTATGTCCGCCACACTATTCTTACAACCCTAAAATTTCATTCCGTTTGCGGATGGCAAAGGCATGAGACGGGAAATCTTCATAATCGGCGAGGGTGGCAGTGATGCCTTGCAAGCGACCATAACCCTCTTTGGATAAATAGCCAATCCCGCTCCGCTTGAGGAAATCCCACACGCTGACCGATGAGAAGCTACGTGCAAACCCGCCTGTTGGCAAAATAGCATTCAAGCCTAAGCAATAATTGGCGGTGGGGATGGGTGTCATGTGTCCGAGCAGAATTTCGCCTGCGTTGCGGATTTTATTCAGCGCGATGAAGGGTTCATCCACCAACACTTCCAGATGTTCTGGCGCGTAGTCATTCACGAATTGAATAGATTCTTCTAGGCTATCGGTTAAGACGATGCCACCATAATTCGATAACACGGTTTGAATGAATTTTTGTCGCCATTCGGGGATTTGGGCGATATATTCGGGCAAAATGGCGAGTGCCTCTTCTGCCACTTTGCGACTATGTGTGACTAAAATCGCGGCGGAATCGGGACCGTGTTCGGCTTCGACTAACAAATCGAGGGCGGCGAGGCGTGGGTCGGCATGTTCATCACATAAAATAATCGATTCGCTGGGACCTGCGGGCAACCCGACATCAATC
>JALONZ010000376.1 GCA_025454675.1 Anaerolineae bacterium
GCCTGCCCCAAGTGGTGGTGAAATCTTATATGAAGTGGCACGGATTTTGTTGGAGCGCAAGGAAGATATTGCCCGCCTGATGACCCAAGAAATGGGCAAGGTGTTGGCAGAGGCGCGTGGTGATGTGCAAGAAGCCATTGATATGGCTTACTACATGGGTGGGGAAGGGCGACGCTTGCAAGGCTATACTGCTCCCGTTGAAATGCCAAATAAATTTGGCATGGCGATGCGTGATTCTGTTGGTGTGGTTGGGCTTGTAACCCCTTGGAACTTTCCTGTAGCTGTTCCTAGCTGGAAAATGCTCCCCGCGTTGGTGGCTGGTAATTGTGTGGTGTGGAAACCGAGTGAAGATACACCCGCCGTATCCGCCGCATTTGTGCAAGTCTTTGCTGATGCAGGATTACCCGCAGGCGTGTTGAATTTGGTGACTGGGGCAGGGGAAGCAGGTTCGGCGTTGGTTTCGCATCCGAATGTGCGCGTGATTTCATTCACTGGCTCAACGGTGACGGGTTTGGGTGTGTATACCAAAGCGGCAGGCTTGGGCAAAAAAGTGACCCTCGAAATGGGTGGCAAAAATGCGATTATTGTCATGGATGATGCCAATTTGGGCTTGGCGGTGGATGCAATCAATTGGAGCGCATTCGGTACAACGGGACAACGATGCACTGCAACCAGCCGATTAATCGTCCATAAAGGCATTAAACCGCGCCTGATGGAAGCCTTAGTCGAAAAAGCCAAGACGATTAAAGTTGGGTATGGGATTGAGCCAGAAGTACAAATGGGTCCGTTGGTGAATCAGAAGGCGCTCACCAAAGTAGCGGGTTATATGGATGTTGCCAGAACAGACGGCGCAAAAATTTTGATTGGTGGCAAACGTGCCGAAATGCCCAAAGGATTTTTCTTTATGCCGACCATTTTGGACGGTGTGAATGCTGGGATGCGCGTGGAACAAGAGGAAATTTTTGGACCCGTACTATCGGTGATTGAAGTGGGGTCGTTGGATGAAGCCATTCAGGTCAATAATAACACCGCATTTGGGCTTTCGAGCAGTATTTTTACAGAAAATGTGAACGCGGCGTTCCGTGCGATTCGTGATTTGACCACAGGTATTGTGTATATCAATCACGGCACAACGGGCGCAGAAATTCAATTCCCATTTGGTGGCACTCGTGGTACTGGGAATGGGATGCGCGAGGCAGGTAGTTCGGCATTGGATAGCTTTACTGAATGGAAGTCGGTTTATGTGGATTTTAGCGGTCAATTGCAACGCGCACAAATAGATAACCGCGAGTAAATTGGTTATGGTCGCCTATCGCACTCCTGTTCAAAATAAGGTAAGCTAGAAATGGCGCTTTATTGGGATAATTCTTACGAAATTGTATTGGAATTGATGGAAAAATTTCCTGATGTGGATGTGGAGGGCGTTGGAATCGAACAATTATATCAATGGATTATCGCGTTGCCAGATTTTGCAGATGACCCGCATCTGCGAATTTCCGTTGCCAGACGGGTTACAAGGCACATTTGCGATAACCAGTTTGAGCAAAATTTATAATTGGAGTCGGCGTAATTCGATGTGGCCCATGTTGTTTGGGTTGGCATGTTGTGCGATTGAAATGATTGGGACAGCCGCCTCACGGTTTGACTTGTCGCGGTTTGGGATGGAAGTGATGCGGGCAAGTCCGCGCCAATCGGATTTGATGATTGTCTCTGGTACAGTCACAAAAAAGATGATTGTCCCGATTGTGCGCTTATATAACCAAATGCCAGAGCCGAAATATGTTTTGGCGATGGGTGCATGTGCCAGTGGGGGTGGTCCATTCAAAGAAGGCTATAATGTCGTCTCTGGGGTGGATAAATATTTGCCTGTTGACGTGTATATTCCGGGTTGCCCACCAACACCACAAGCCTTATTACACGGGCTAATTGCCTTGCAACATAAAATTGATGGTCAATCATTGGCAAATAAAGATGATGTGCCTTGGTATGGTGTAGGTCCGTCTGAACCAACCCCTATCCCTATTTTGGGACCTGATATTATTGACCCGCGCCAAATGGATTTAATCCGCCGTCAGGCAGAACTGATTGCCAAGGGTTTGCCTCATGGTGTGCGCGAATTGCCACCATTCCAATTGAAAAAATCCGCACCGAAGAAAGTATTGGCAAGTGCCACCACAACAGATGCGGGTGGTGGCGGTGACATTGAACGCGATGCCGCCGCATTAGAGACGATTAAACGCAAACGCCTAGAAGCACTCGCTCGCAAAAAAGCGCGTGAAGCAGTGACGGCATAAGGGGAAATGATTATGACGAATGAAGTATCAATTGAACAAACTAGCCATGATATTCAAACCCTGACAGGGGTTGTGGATTATTTATTGGAAAAATACCCGAATGTTGTCAGCAAAGATACCCGTGAAGGTTATGGTGGGGTGATTGTTGATTCCAAACATCTGGTAGATGTTGCCACTACTATCCGTGATGAATTGGGGTATCAATTGCTTTCTAGCGCCACAGCCGTAGATTATATGGGTATGGCAGAGCCTGATAGCGATATGGAAATGGTGTATCATGCCTATCGCTTGTCGGGTGGGACGGCGTTGGTATTCAAAGCGCAGACCCCGCGCGATAACCCCGTGATTCCGTCACTGATTGATGTATATCCCGCCACAGATTTTCAAGAACGTGAAGCCTATGACTTATATGGTATCCGTTTTGCAGGACACCCTAATCTCAAACGGATTTTGATGTGGGAAGGCTTTCATGGTCATCCGATGCGGAAAGACTGGAAAGAGGCTTATTACGAAGAAGAACATAAGCCATTTGGCAGTCGTTGGCCTGGTGGACAAGTTCACCGCGCCGAAGAACTGAACCCATACGGTAAAAATGTGAAATATCCCGCCGATTTTGACCTGAGTCGCCTCACGGATGTATCGGAAGAATCGTTGTATAACAACTTGGGTTTGGGCGTAGATGTTCAATCACTTTCTGGTGAAGGCATGAGAACTGACCGTTTGGTCGTGAACATGGGTCCGCATCATCCGAGTACGCATGGTGTGTTCCGCATGGTGATTACGCTGAATGGCGAAACGATAGAAACGCTTGAGCCAGTCATGGGGTATTTGCATCGCAATCACGAAAAAATTGGTGAGCGTAACACCTATCTGCAAAATATTCCGTTCACAGACCGTTTAGATTATCTGTCTAGTATGGGCAATAATTTTGGTTATGTGATGGGGATTGAGCAACTTATGGCACTGGGTAATCGGTACACACCTGTGCCATATCGTGCGGAAGTGGTTCGGGTGTTGATGGCAGAATTGACTCGTATTGTGAATCATTTGTGGTCAATTGGGTTTTTGCTCAACGACTTGGGCGCATTTTTCACGCCGATGTTGTATGCCAACAATGAACGCGAAAAAATCCTTGACTTTTTTGAAGCGGTTGCTGGGTCACGGTTGATGTGCAATTATATGCGCTTTGGTGGTGTGTTCAAAGACCTACCAGACCGTATAAAGAGTGTGGCGAATTTGGTCAATGACCGTGTGCGTGATTTCAATACGATGGAATATCTGACGGACATTATCACAGAACGTCTGCCACGCTTCTTGGATGAATATGAATTTTATCTCAATGATAACGAAATCATCAAATCACGTTGTATTGGGGTAGGGGTATTACCACCTGATATGGCAGTGGCTTATGGTGCTGTAGGTCCGTTGTTGCGTGCGAGTGGCATTGAATATGATGTGCGCCGTGCCGAACCCTATAGTATTTACCCCGAACTCGACTTTGATATTCCGGTTGGTGAACGTGGCGATATTTATGACCGTTACACCGTGCGGATGCAAGAAATGCGCGAAAGTTTGCGGATTCTGCGTCAAATTTTACCACGCTTAGAAGCTACTAAAGGACAAGAAGTGTGGGCAGGTGGCAAGCCCGGTGCTTATTCGCCACGTATTCCTGTTGGCGAAAGTTATGGGCGCGTAGAAAATCCAAAAGGTGAATTAGGATTTTATGTGGTATCTGCGGGCGACCCTAAAGGGACACAAAATCCATGGCGCTATCATGTCCGCGCCCCAAGTTTTACCAATTTGACTGCGTTGGGCGCGATGTCTAAGGGGCATAAAGTGGCGGATGTTGTCACGATTTTAGGTAGTATCGATATTGTGTTGGGCGAGACTGACCGTTAAGAGGGATTATGTACGGACGAGGCATTTTTAAGGGATTAGTCGTCACCTTTAAGCATTTCATCAACACCTATGTGGATGATTTACGCTATGGGTGGCGCAAATATAGTAAAGATTCAGATAATTTTCAGGTGCGCCAAGGTCCAAAATCACAAGGCGCGTTCACAGTTCTATATCCAGACGAAAAAGTGGCTGTGCCTGAACGGTTTCGGTTTGTGCCGTTTTTGGTGGTAGAAGATCAAGACCACCCAGAACGCCCAGACCATATTTGGTGTACCAGTTGCGGGATTTGTGCCAAAGTTTGCCCGCCACAATGTATTTGGATTGTTCGGAGTGAAGACCCCGTAACGAAGCGTCCGATTCCCGAACCAGAAGCATTCTTTATTGATATTGATATTTGTATGAATTGTGGTTATTGTGCCGAATTTTGCCCATTTGATGCTATTAAAATGGATCATGATTATGAATTGGCAAGTTATGACCGCACAACGGCACATATTCATGACAAAGAGCGCCTTTCTAAACCCGTTAGCTATTGGAAGCGTATTGCTCCGACTACGGCTTATGAAGAAATGGAAGCGCGTGGTGGTTGGGAACATACCGATGTGATTAAAGCTAAAAAGAAACAAGCTGATGCAGAAGCTAAAAAAACCTTATCGAATTTTTTAGTGATGCAGCGTAAGTTGGGGCGATCAGATCTGATCGAAACAATTCGGAATGCAGAGGAGTTGGAATGGTAATTACTCCACTTCCAGAACCAAGCCTTTGAGGTATTCGCCTTCTGGGTGGTAAATGTTAATG
>JALONZ010000377.1 GCA_025454675.1 Anaerolineae bacterium
TCACGGATGATATGCTGGCAATCTGAAGCTGAACACGCTCCCCTTGCCCAGCGCACTTTCCACATCCACCCCGCCACCCAGTCGTTCCGCAATCCGTTTGACAATCGAAAGCCCAAGCCCATGCCCATCCACACGCATATTTTTCAGTTGTGTGAATTGACTGAATAAATTCGGTATATCCTGCGCGGGAATTCCCGCCCCATTATCTTTCACCCAAAAGCGCACCATCCCATTGGCTTCCAATTCGCTCCCCAATTGCACATGAGGCGGCTTGCCACCATATTTTATGGCGTTGCTGATGTAATTCACCCAAATTTCTTGCACCCACGGGGCATACCCCACCGCCAAATCCCATTTTTCGGGGACGATAATTTGGGTCTGGGCTTGATGAATCATATATGCCAAGCGTGATTTTGCATCAGTCACGATGGTATACATATCCAACGGCGCATATTCCACACTGCCTTGTCCTTGCACACTGGCAAACAGTAATAATTCTTCAACAATGGTGATGGTGCGCTTGCCCTCTTTATGCAAAAAATCGAACCCATCGCGCAATTCTTCTGGCGACATAAATTGAAACGTTTCGTGCAAAAAGTGGGCGTAACTGGTGATGACCGATAATGGATTTTTGAGGTCATGCGCCACAGTATGGGCAAAACTATCTAAATCTTCTATCAATTGTTGGCGCTCGGCTTCCATTTGTTTGCGAACTTTAATGTTACGGACAAAATTTTGAATCACATCGCGCCCGTTCATCCGCACCACCCGACTACTGACCTCCACAGGCACAAGTGAATTATCCCGATGCCGATAATAACATTCATACACCCGCGTGCCACTAAAAGACGATTCCCACGCCAATTCTTGGGTGCGCGGATTGGCATAGGATACTTCTAAATCATCCAACCCCTTGCCAACCAACTCGGCTTGCGTGTATCCAAAACGGCGCAGGGTGTGGTCATTCACCGTGATAATTTTATAGGTATCGAGGTCAATAATGAACAACGAATCGCCGATATTTTCAAATAAATTGTGATAATTCTCTTGTGCATGTGCCAAGTCACGCTGTAATTGGTCAATCGTCGCATTCAGTTGTTCAATCTGTTTATCATCGCTCATCACATCCGCGCTCCTATGGTGGATTTGTGCCATATTTTGTTATTGGTTTCATTTTATCATACCCCAACCAATTCCCCCGCCACCACCATCAAATCGAATTCCTTCCCGCGTTCCAAACACTGCGCCAATTCATCGGCGGGTAGGGCGCGTTGCAGGTGTGGCATGATTTCGCCGATTCGCATATGAAAATAACCAATCAAATTTGGGATGTGCTGAATCAACCCGACCAATTCGCCTGCTTTTTGCGGGTTGCCCTCATGCAGATGCCACCACGCCATGCCCAACACACCAGCTTGTACCGCTAATGTGTAATCGATGGCAATTGCGCCCTTGAGCGCATCTATAAAATAATCTTTAGCACGCACATCGCCTTGAAAGGCATAGACAAAACCCAAGTTATTGGTCGCACTCAAGATGATGATTTTTTCGCCAGTGGCGTTCCCATGTTCCAGACATTCTTCTAATGCCACCCGCGCCCGTTCATAGTCCCCTTTGTTGGAGGCGAAAATGCCGATATTATTCAGCGCATAGGCGATGCTAATCCTATCCGCTTTGGCGCGGCGCATGGTGAGGGCTTGCTCAAAATAGGTCATGCCCTTCTCATATTCCCCCGCGCTACAATATACACGCCCCAAATTTTCAATCTGGATATTTTCGCCGTAATGATTACCCACATCCCGCGCAATTTTGAGCGATTGTTCATAATAATCACTCGCTTGGGCGTATTGTGTGCGGTCAAAATATACCCCGCCCAAATTGCCCAAGACAATCCCGCAGGAGCGCAAATCGCCCACCTTGCGTAATATGTCCAAACTGGCGTGCCAATGTGCAACCGCCTCATCTCGATTTTGTGCGGTGATGGCGGCAAATCCCAAATAATTCGTCACTAATCCCACACCATGTTGGTCATTGAGTTTTATGTATAACAATTTTGCCCGTTCAAAATAGGCTTTGGCAACGGCAAATTCGCCCATGCGTTGCTTGGATACACCCAGATTATTCAAGCAACGCGCAATATTGGCATCATCCCCCAATTCTTCAGCCAACTGCACCGCTTGTTCTAAATAGCCGACCGATTCCGCCAAACTGCCTTTGCGTGCTAATACTTCACCAATGGTATATAGGCTTTGCATCACTTGGTTTTTATCCCCGTATACGTGTGCCAAATCATTGGCTTTTTGGGCAAATTGCATCGCTTGGTCATAATCGCTCGCCAGCCCATAGGCTTTGGCGCGGAGATTATACAAATTCATGCGTTCACGTCCATCACCTACCAATAAAGCGAGTGCGCGGTCTAATAGCGCGTGTGTGTGTTGATGCGTCCCCGTCACATTCAAATCGCGGTTGACCACCTGTATGGTGTAATGTACCGTCTTTTTAATTTGCCCCGCCACATACCAATGCTCCAATAAGGCACGGTTATAATTGGTGTTATTCGGATACACCGTTTCAATCGCATGTGCGGCATTTTTATTTAATTTTTTGCGTAACGACTTGGGCATATTCCGCAATGCACCCTCGCGCAATTTGTCATGGGCAAAGCGCCATTTGTTATCTCGAATTTCGAGTATCATGGCATCCACACAAGCAATCAGCCAATCATTCAATATATCTGCTTGATAATGATGATAGAGCAAATCAAAATCAATTTCGCGCCCAATCACCGCCGCCAATTGGGTGATGATGGCTAATGTGGTGGGCAATTTGGATAAACGCCGATTCACAATCGTCTCGATGCCACCCGTGAATATGTTATCGGGCAAAGTCTTATCGCCAATCAGCGACAAGTTGCCCGCCTCTTCTGCCAATGCCCGCACCACCTCAATCAAGAAGAAAATATTACCTTCCGTCTCTTGATTCAGCAGACTTACGACTTTTTCTTGTTTGCCCACATTGCCCAACATTGCCACACTCAGGGCTTCTATCTCATGGGTATCGAATCGGCGCAGGTGAATCACCTGTTGGGTATGCAATTCATCAGGCAGTTGTGGGCGTTCATCATCCCGATACGTGCCGATGACTAAAATCGGCATTTGGGTTAATAAAGGTTGCAACCCGATGAGCAGGTCTAGGCTGGCATTTGCCCATTGCAAATCATCCAAAATGACCAAAATCGGGTTGGTTTGCTGTTGAAATAGCTGATTGAACGCCACTTGCAACCGTGTTTTACGTGCCACACCATCCAATGCGGGTGCATCTGGCACGGGATACCCGACCAACTGGTCAATTTGTGGCACAATTTCTTTTAGGATACCCGCTTGTTGTATATCCACAGGTGTATTGAGTAACAGACTTGGCAAGACATCCCGCCATGCTTGATAGGGCAGTGACCCCGCCTCTATCGCCTGACCACTCATCACCGTTGCGCCTCTGGTCAATGCGATAATCCGCAATTCATCCACAAGGCGCGATTTCCCCACACCGCTTTCACCTCCCACCAGCCACAACCCGCCATGACCCGCCTGTGCGGTTTCATATGCCGTTATCAATTGCTCAAGTTCGGCTTTGCGACCTGTGAATTGCGCGGCTTGCAAAAAACTGTCACGGATGGCGCTACTTTCTTCGGGTCACAAATCTCTGATGAGGCGCTCGGCGGATGAATAACGATCGGTTGGGTCTTTTTGTAACCAGCGCGTGAGGACGAGTTCGAGCATGGGGTGATTGATATGGCTCACATCGGGCGGTGTATTGAGGATGTTCATCATCAGGCGCGTGGGATTTTGTGTATCATACGGATAACGTCCCACGAATAATTCATAGGCAATCATCCCGACAGAATACAAATCGGATGCGGTGCTGATGGATAATCCGCGCAATACCTCTGGCGACATATACACCAGCGTCCCCGCACTATTTTGTGCTTGTTCAGGCGTGGCAGATAATCCAAAATCTACCAACCGCACATCACCCGCCTCATTCACCAACACATTGGCGGGTTTGATGTCGCGGTGCAAAATCCCGCGCCGATGCAAATAATTCAATGCTTGCAACATCTGAATCAGGAGCATGGCTTTTGTGGTGATGGCTTGGTTGCGTCCATACTCCAAAATGGTTTGCGGATGATTGAGTAAGGTCATGGTGAAAAACGGTTGCCCATTCGCCCCGAAGCCATAATCCAACACGCTGATGATATGCGGATGGCGCAAACTGGCGAGCGTCTGAAATTCGCGTGCGAGTGCGATGCGGAGTTCATTTTTATTTTCGGTGGCGGGGCGCGACCCAAATAAGACACGTTGCGGATCGAGATTCACCTGTTTGAGCGCGACCGCTTCCCCCGTCAGGCGGTCAGTTGCCCGATACACCGCGCCCATCGCCCCCGCCCCCAGTTGATTGTGAATAGCATACCGATGATGAATAAAATGTGTGTTCATCTGTTTTTTCTGCTTTTTCCGTTATAAATCCATTTATTTTTGTAACTCTATTTTAACACGAAATAGGGCATTCACATGCTATGTTATAATGAACATATCCCGTGAAAATTAGATGGTAGGTGAACACGATGCACATCAAAAAAATTGAGATAACCAACATCCGCAACATCGAAACATTGGTCTGGGAATTGCCCGATGGTCAAGATTTGGCGGGCTGGCATGTGCTAATTGGCGATAACGGGTCGGGTAAGACGACGGTTCTGCGTGCGATTGCGTTGGGGCTGATTGGGTCACACAATATGCTTGTTTTAAGGGAAGATTGGAAAAGCTGGTTTAGAGAAAAAGAACATGATTTAGAAATTAACTTGAATCTTGTTTATGATGCAACTTATGATAATCATATGAAATCATTTAGTAATCGCTCATATATTAAACTTCTAGGTGAAAAGACATCTGGTAGTATATTTGAATCAATTTCAACAGATACACGGGATATTGAAAATCAAAAAACCCAATTTTTTTCATCTG
>JALONZ010000378.1 GCA_025454675.1 Anaerolineae bacterium
ACGGCTAATTTTTTATCGTCCACGCGCCCGTCCCCACTGGCTAAGATGAGGATAGGCTTTTCGTCTATCAAAAATGCCAAACTTTTGACGATTTGTCCCAATAAACACCCAATGGCATCGGCGGCTTGTTGGGATGTGGCGGTGGACGCATCAAAAAAACGGATGCGAATTGTCTTATCGAATTGGTCTATGGCATTTTGAACATCATCAGGTGTTAATGGGGTCATCACATTGCCATCCCGCCGTCAACATTCAAAACATGCCCTGTGATATAACTCGCTTCATCCGATGCCAAAAATGCCACCGCATTCGCCACATCACCCGCTTCGCCCCAACGTCCCAACGGGATGAAATTATTCAGTTGCGCGGTGAGTTCTGCGGGGAGGTCTTTGGTCAGGTCGGTGAGGACAAAACCGGGTGCCACCGCGTTCACGGTAATGCCCCGACTGGCGACTTCCCGCGCTAAGGCTTTGGTGAAGCCGATAATCCCCGCTTTGCTGGCGCTATAATTGGTTTGCCCCGATTGCCCCATGATACCGCTCACACTGGTGATGTTGATAATCCGCCCGTAGCGTTTGCTCATCATGGCGCGGACGGCGGCTTTGGCACATAACCATGTACTCCGCAAGTTGGTGTTGATGACGGCATCAAAATCTTCTGGTTTCATCAACATAATCACATTATCGCGCGTGATGCCCGCGTTATTGACCAAAATATCAATGCGTCCGTGAATACCAGTCGCCTCTTTGATGAGTTTTTGCGCTTGTGCCTCATCACTCACATCAGCTTGCAAACTGCTGGCACTTCCGCCATTCGCCGTGATTTCATCCACAACGGCTTGAGCCGATTCTTGATTGTTATTAAAATTGACGATGACATGCGCCCCGCGCTTGGCGAGTTCGATGGAAATGGCGCGACCAATTCCGCGACTGCCGCCCGTGACCACCGCAATTTTATTGGTAAGTTGTGACATAATAGCTATCCTTCTATAGATATGTCTATGCAGTGTAAGGGCGCAACATGTTACGCCCCCATAATAAATTGTGCGGATTATATCATTTTTTATCTGCCCACCCAACCGATGAAGCGCGTTTGTCCGCGTAAATCGCTGGTGAGGGATTGCACCTCAAATCCATCGCGTGTACCGCTATAAACATCAGCTCGTCCATCTGCTGATGTGGATGTGGCGCGGATGCCCAAAAATGCCACCCGTGAGCCGTTTGGTGAATAGATTGCATCACATACCGCCCCAGGATTTCCGCCTGATGCGACAATGGTGAAATTGGTTGTCTCTAAAACACGCACCCCATACGGGCATTGCCCGCCTTTTCCACTAATGATGAGGCGCGTGCCATCTGGCGACCAAGATGCGTTCAGCCCAAATCGGACGAATGATAAATTATCGAGTGTGGCAACCCGTTCCCCATTCCGATTCATGATAACGGTCTCGTTGGTTGTGCCTGCATGTTGGAATATGACCAAATTGCCATCAGGCGACCATGCTTCATCTAAATTGAGTTGGGTATTGCCTGCACCTGCCAACTGAATTTCGCGTCCTTGTTTATCGCGCATGTCGGCAATCCATAATGAACGGGTTGGACTGAGCAAATTGAATGTATCGCCACTGGCAAAGGCGAGGGTGTTGCTATTGACCCAATAGGGCGGTTCAGAGACGGGCGCATCACTCATTTTTGTGATGGTGTTGGTTGCAAATTCAAGGACATAAACTTGCCCTGATGTAGGTGTCGCTTGCACATCCGGATTGCAGGCATTGGGGACGGTTGGAATCCATGAGGGACAAGTGGCGCGGTCAGATACGAATGCCAAATACCGACCATCAGGCGACCATGCGGGATGAAAATTGAACGAGCCATCATTGACCAATGCCGACCATGTGGATTGTTGCAAATCGAATAGGAAGATGCCCAAATTGTAGCCTGCTTCTAGGGTGACGGCTAAAAATCGTCCATCAGGCGACCACATCGGTGGGCTAAATATCCCCCGACTATTCAAATTGGGCATGGCAGAAATGCGTCCACTCAAGCCAATTTCCACATCCAACACATATAAGCCTGTCGCGCCACGTTGGAAGTCGTTCAAAAAATAAGCAATCGCGTTACCCGTTGGTGATACATAAAATTGGTCAATCTGATTCGTCTCATATCCCAAAATGGGGATACGCGCCGTTGGATTGGTAGGCGATGCAAAATACAGAGTGGCGCGGGTAATCGGGGCTTCGGCAGTGGATAAATTGGTAATCGTTTCGGTGTCATTGGCATTGATGAATACGATGTAATTTGTGCCAAGTGTGAAACCCAGTGGCACATCCACCGATGCAAAATTATCGAAGCGAATACTAGGGATGGGGAAGGGTGTATTTACAGGGGTAGGGGTAATCGTTGACGTTGGCGCGGGTGTATAAGTCGCGGTTTCTGTGGGGATTGATGTGGCTGTAGGGGTGGCACTCGGTGTTTCAGTGAGTGTTTCAGTTGGGGTGATAGTTGGTGTTGGGGTGATGGTGGGTGTTTCGGTGAATGTGGCTGTGGGTACAATCGCCACATCTGTCACAGGCGCATTAGGGCTACATGCAACACATCCAATCATGAGCAAAAAAATCAACCAACGTCCAAACATGCCACCACATCCTATCATGATTCATTCAAACATGGCGGATATGATAACATATTTTATGGGTTTTGTTTTAGGCGGTTTGCCTATGGTGTCGTCGTTGGGATTACCACCGTAATGGTTGTCACATACCGATTTTGTGAACCGTCTTCAAATGTCACGATTAGACCATATTCCCGACTTTCGGTTGGACAAATTTGCTGTTCGGAATAATGCGCCACAGGCACATCATCCAAATACACCAATCGCGCCCCATCCACACTCCAAAATAGGCGCGTACATTCACCAAGTAATACTGTCCGAGTATCGGCATTGAGTATCACTGCCACATTGGGCGTGACCAAACTATTGCCATCGGTTGGGACGCGCAATTCTTGCCCAAAGAAAATGCGATTGGGGTCTTGGATGCAATTGCCAATTTGCAATTCTGCCATCGTCAAGCCATATTGAGTGGCGATTTTAGTCAATGTGTCACCCCGATTAACGACATAGGTGAATGTCCAATCTTCATTCGGTGTGCAGTCATCTACAAAATCGGTAGATTCGGGGTTGGGGGTACGATTAGGGCGCGGGGTATTGGTTGGGCGTAGGGTTGGGGCTTCAGTGAGTTGTTGCATCCCTTCAATGACGGATACCGTCACTTCGGCGGGCGCATCTGGAATGGCTAATACGGTATTTTCTTGGCTGATGCTGAGGGTGATTTGTTGCCCTGTCCGCAAGTTGCGCGTGCCAACGGGTGTGCCGATGACACTTTCGCCTTCAATCACCGCTACCGTCATCAATGCACCGTTACGTTGCCAATACACCGTCGAATTGAAGGTGAGGTTAATCGGGTTGCTTTCGGATGTGCGGATAGTGACAGGCTCGCGCGATTTAATTTGCATCAAAACGGCGTTATCGGGTAGGTCAATGCAGGTGATATTGGGGGCAGTGGCATTAATGCGCGTGCATTGGAGCGATTCAATCGTGACCTCCGTGACGGGTTCCGGTGAACATCCAACGATGCCGATAGCGATGAACAGACACACTGCCCAAAATTTCATAATCACATCCTTTTA
>JALONZ010000379.1 GCA_025454675.1 Anaerolineae bacterium
GCGCGGTTTAGAAGAAAATGGTGATTTTGGCGAAAGTGTGCATGAAGCGTTTGAGCATTATATTCACAGCCTTGCCGATGAACAAGAAAAACTCATGGCAGGGTTTGGTGATGTGTGGACAAAATTCAATTCACGCACAGTACAACGCCATTTATCGGATGCGTTGTTGGTGTTGCGGTAGTCATGTGTGGTGGCTGACATACGCGCATAGTCATATTTAACGGTGGCTGACATACGCGCACGAGGCGCTAATCAGCCATGACAATTTGCACAGTTTTAGGGATGTAATGGCGGACTAACAGATTTATCTGTGTATGTCCGCCACAAAAATGATACTCCCCAATTTTTAATCCACAATAAGCCCATCCCCGCAAGAATTGCAACGGCTGGATATGCCATTAGGTAATAGCGTTGCCATTCGAGTGGGGTTAGGAATGCGGTGGTGATGAATTGAAACACTCCCCAAGCGACAATCAGCCATCGTCCCCAACGCGGGGTGGTTGATTGTCGTAGACATGCCCAAACCCCCAACAGGGTGATGAATGTTAATATCACCGCAAAAATCGGATTTCCACCGATTGCGATACCGTCCCATAAACTGGATTCATAAATCGTGATTTGGTCGCCGATGTAGCCACCCCAATCTGCCACCTCATAATATTGTGGCTGTGCGATGAATACTTGCTCCCAAAATCCGCGTAATTGGTCGCTAAAGCCGTTATAGCTCCCGAACATGTCCATCTGCACCGCTAATAAATCACCCCGTAGGCGTAATACATCACGCCCCGCCTCAATCGGATTGCGCCACCATGCCACATTGAGCGCGAAAAAAATGAGGATGACTAAAATCCCTGCGCTGATGAGTTTTGCCATGTGCATGAGCCGATTTTTTTGTGTTAGGGCGAATAATCCGCACATGCCGAATACGGGTAATAGGGTGAATAGGGCAGGGTGTTTTGAACTGATGGCGAGTCCTGCGCTGATGCCTAAAAATAGGGTGTTACGCCATGAGGGGCGTTTTATCCACCACAATGCCATGAGTAAGGTGAGCAGGCAAAAGCCGATGAGCAGGCTTTCCATCATGGCACGCCGACCGTTGAGTAAAATCGACGGATTGAGCGCGAGGTATGCGGTGGCGATATAGGCGGGGAATCTGCCACCCAAATTTTTGGCGATGAAAAACAGAGCAATGATGCCGAGTCCTAAAAATGGGACAACGGCATAACGGGCGGTCATGAGCAAATTATCCGATGGGTAACGGTTGGTTTGGCGGTTATAGCTGATGTCTTGTGTCCAATCCCAAAAATCATTGAGCCATTCGCCACCGATTCCGCGTATTTGACGAGCGAATCCGACCACATATTTATAAACCGTGCCATTGAGCAGTCGCAATTCTTGTTCGGTTTGATTGAGGGGTGGATTGGCAAAATAAATTTTATCCAGATTGCGCTCCACGAATTGATAGTCATAATCCCGATTCATGAATAGCAGGGTAGATTCATCGCCATGAAAGGGGGTGATAGCCGTGCCGATGAGGATATAAGCACATAGTCCGATGAGCCATAAGGCATCTAGTATCCAAAATCGTTTCATGCGACCCTCTTTTTGTTGCTGATGGTGGCAAAAACCACACCTGTGAGGATAATTGCGCCACCTAATGCTTGTATCCAACTGGGTAATTCACCAAAAACCAAATATGCGCCAACTGCGCTTAAAATGGGTTCTGTTTGAGTGGAGAGGCTGACGATGGTGGCGGGTAAATAGGCGAGGGCGTAATTCAGGGAGCTATGCCCAATCAATTGAGGCATAACGGCGACCAATACGACCCAACCATACCCCGCAGACGACAAGCCTGTGAAGGGCGTGCCTGTGATGAGGATAATCAGGATGGTGGTGATTGCGCCCACGCCATAGACCATAAAGATATAGGGTGTGAGGGATAATCCAGACCGCATTTTGCGCCCCACAATCAGATAAACCGCAACTGTCCACGCGCCTACGAGTGCCAAAAATCCACCAAGTAAGGGGTTATCGGCGGTGGGCGGGGTGATTGTCCCACCGCTGGGTGTGGCAATGATAATCCCGCCGATGAGCGCCACAATGAGTCCTAAAATGACCCCGCGGGATAAGGATGATTTGAGGACGAACACTTCTAAAATGGCGACCCATATCGGCGTGGTTGTGACCAATACACCCGAAATGAGGACGCTGGTATATTCCAATGATGAAATCCATGTGACGAAGTGAAGGGATAAAAATACACCGCCGATGACGATGAGTAACAGGTCACGGCGCGAAATGGCACGGATTTGGGCGCGATAATCTGCCCTGCGAATCATCATGGGGATGAGGAGTAGCGTGGCGATGGATAAGCGCCCACCTGCAATGACTAATGAGGGGACATCTTCTTCTTGCGCCAGTCGGATGAATACGGCGGCGAGTGATAATGCCGATACGCCGATGATGAGCATGACGAATGCGCGAAAGGATGAACGTGGGGCGGTTTGGGTCATAAAAATCCTGTTATTTATTCATATAGAAAACTGGAAGCCATTATAGCAATAATTTTTTTTGAAAGAGAATGTTATGTTGAAGAATGATGATATTCTGATTGATTTTAAGAAATTATCTGCTAAATTGGTCGAGATGTGTTGGGTTTTGAGGACTAAAAAATGCGCTTTTTTATATCGTTATGTATGATATTTTTGTTCAGTTCTATTGTTGCTGGTGAAGATGGTGAATATTGGAATTGGGCATGGCGTTCATATGATTTAGAGGTTGAGTACCCTGAAGACCAACGTGGTGATTTAATTGCGTTTCTACCTGATGGTACTATAAACACGCTCTTATCGGATATTTACCCCGTTTTGCTAAAGCGTATTAATGATTCAACCGCATTTGTTGGCATTAGGCAAGGGGATGAATGGTATTTGTATTACCTATCTGCTGATAGCGCCCATCCTGTCATTTTGTTGTTTGACCACGCCTATTATATCGAAATAGAACCCTTTCTAGGACATTATGCTGGTTACGATTATTTTGTACCTGATTTTATGCCGATAGGTGATGAGAAATTTTTGATTTTCAATACCAATCTTGAAATCTATGCAATTTATGATGTTGCATCGAATCAAGTAATGTCATTAAACTTAAAACCGTGGTGTGACCGTGATTGTGTGCGTGTTTCTGAGGATGGGCGTTATATTCGGTATTATGTTCGTGGAGATGACCCTTATTATACGCGCCTCAGAACTTATCAGTTATCTACATATCCTCCCCTAAGAACATTACCGTATCAACTATATGAATATGATATTGTCACTCAAACTGAACGCCTATTTCATGAGCAAGTGATGACGGATACCAATGAGGAAGATGGTATTTCATCTTGGGGGGGATGCACACCCGATGAATATGGTGAGCGATGGTTTTGTACAGTGTTTTTGAATCAGTCCTTAGAGCTTACGCCTGTACCATCACGTAAATTTATTGTTGATACGAATGGTTATATTGAGGATGTGAATCTGAATTGGTCACTTCAAGTGCTGGATAGACAATGGTATTTTTTGGATATGGGTTCGGAGATGTTTGGATGTTGGAAATGTGTCATTACTGTATATCCGGATAGCAATAGGGATGAATCGTTTGAGTTCATCATCCCCGAAAATGAATACTCAGTT
>JALONZ010000380.1 GCA_025454675.1 Anaerolineae bacterium
AAATCATGCGTATTGGGATGGTTGGTTTAGGCAAAATGGGTGGCAATATGACCCAACGCTTGCTCAAAGGTGGGCATGAGGTGGTCGTCACAGATTTGAACCCGCAGTTTGTTCAAAATTGCGTGGATATGGGTGCAATCGGTGCAAATGATTTGGTGGATATGATTCAAAATTTGCCAAGTCCGTGTGTGGTTTGGGTGATGATTCCCGCAGGCGACCCCACCGAAAATATAATTTTACAACTTGCTGATTTAATGAGCGTGGGCGATATCATCATAGATGGGGGCAATTCAAATTATAAAGATTCGGTACGGCGTGGGCATATGCTCCAAGCCCGACAAATCCATTTTGTTGATGTTGGTACAAGTGGCGGGGTGTGGGGCTTAGAAAATGGCTATAGCCTGATGATTGGCGGGGATGAATCAGTTGTCGAATCACTTCGCCCCATTTTTGAGACACTCGCCCCCGCGCCGAATTTGGGGTGGGGACGGGTTGGTGCGGTGGGGAGTGGGCATTTTGTGAAGATGATTCACAACGGGATTGAATATGGCATGATGCAAGCCTTTGCCGAAGGGTTTGCGATTATGCAAGCCAAGACCGATTTTGACCTGAATATGGGTGAAATCGCCCAGATTTGGCAATATGGCAGTGTGGTTCGGTCTTGGTTATTAGACCTGATTGCGGATGCGCTTGTGCAAGACCAGATATTAGAAGATATTGCCGCCTTTGTGCCTGATAGTGGGGAAGGGCGTTGGACAGTGTTTGAGGCGATTGATTTGAATGTATCCGCACCCATCATCACACTGGCATTAGAACGGCGGATTCGCTCTCGTGAAAATGCGCCATATGCCGATAAATTGCTATCGGTGATGCGGAATCAATTCGGCGGGCATAGCATCAAAAAGCAGGATTAATTTATGCAATCATCCTGCTTAAATGAATGACATCGCAGAAGTGAATGATGCGCTTTTTTTAAGGAATTAGTAGGTAAATAGTTACTCCTGTCGCGCAATTCCCAAAGGTGTGGGTAGTTTATCGAGGCTTTGCATATTTTTCTCTAGGTGATATGCCGATATGCCGTCTGCGCCTTTGGTTTCTGCCCATTTAATTAATACGTCACGATGCCCAACAAAATCATATAATGGCACGGCAAATCCGCATGAGGTTTGCACCAGTTGAACATCCACCACAATAAATTGACGTGCGCCGGGGTGCATCGTGAATTGGGGCGCGAGTTCATCCCACTCTGGTGTGTTGGGTAATACGGTGTATCCTTGACCAAATAGGCGCATGATGCGCGGTGCGCCCTCAAATGCACAAAACATTAAGGTGATGCGACCATTTTCATGAATATGTGCGGATGTTTCGTTGCCACTGCCCGTCAAATCCAGATACGCCACTTTCAACGGGTTCAAAATCCGCAAACAATCTAACCCTTTTGGAGATACATTCACATGCCCTTCACCTGATAATGGGGCGCTGGCGACAAAAAACATGTGTTGTTTGCCGATAAATTCGTTCAGTTCTGGGGTGATATTCTCATAATATTTTGCCATTGGTGCAATCCCTCTCCGTTTGCAAAAAATATCACCCACATCCTAACACTATCAAACGGCTGATGATAGTTCCATTGCATAACAATATATTGCGTATGCTTTTCATGGGGGAATCATAGCAGATGCGTAATGCTTCCGTAGGATGTTCGATTAGCATAATTTTGTGTGGTGCGTTCTAATCAATCTCATGCTGTTTTAGCACACACAAAGGAGCGCAACATGAAACGCCTTAGTTTCTTTTTAATGATTTTTGTATGGATTTTGGGGATTCACATCACCGCAACCGCCCAAACGACCAATGCCCCATTTCGGGTGTATTTGGCATTTGAGGACGGACCCACAGATGCCTATACACCCGAAATTTTGGATATTTTGGCACAATATGATGCCAAAGCCAGTTTTTTGATTGCAGGCGCACGCATTGCAGGCAATGAAGATATTATCCAACGGGAAGTGCGTGAAGGTCATGCAATTGTCAATCATTTATGGGTTGAAGAAGGGGTTTATGCGGGTTCACGCGATGATGCCGTGATTGAATCGTATCTCCGCACAGAATCGGCAATCCGCGAAGCGATTGGTGCGGAATTATTGCCTGTTTATGATGCCCAAACCAAGATGTTTTGGCAACCGGGTGGCGGGATTAAGCCCCTGCCAACGATTGAAGGGGTGCATGTGATTACATATAACTGGCATGTGGATAGTGATGATTGTGGGTATCACATGCCTGATACGGTAGATTTGGAATCGTATGAATTTGACCAAGCGGTGATTGATAATGTGTTGGGTGTGCCTGTTAATTACACCACCTATTGGAATGCGTTTGATTATGGTGATGGTGTGATTATCGCCTTCCACGATTTGAATCGGGTGACGGCGCGTGTTTTGCCGACCATCATCAGCGAATTACGTGCCGCAGGAGCGACATTCCATGCGTTACCACGCACGGGTGATGTGGTGGATACGATGCCTGTGGTGATTGGTGTGCCACCCGATATGAATTGGGCGGGGATTGAAGGCGCAACCATGCGGGCGAAAATTGTGGACGGCGCAAATTTCCGCCAAAGCCCCGAATATGGTGAAATCGTTCAATGGTTAGAACCAGAACTTGCTGTTACTGTGACAGGGCGGTCTGGCGATTGGTTTGAAGTGCGCGTAGGAGAAGTAACGGGGTGGGTACATGAGGATAGAATCCAGATTTTTGGACCCATCCCTAACTTGCCTCGCAGAGGTTAATGGATTGATGCACATGGGCATATTACCCATGTGCATTTTTATTTTTTGAGCGGGAATGATGCCCGCCGTAAGATGCTCGCGCCGAATGGGATGAAGGTTGCCTTTTCACTCTGTAATTGAATCGGTGGGGTATCCCACGGGAAATTTTTATTGGTATCAGCTACTTCTTGAACAGATAAGCCGTAATGCGTCAGCGATTCATCCAAAATGGGGATACGATAGGCATCTTCTAGGTTTTGTGGGGTGATGTCATAATCATGAAAATCGGCAATTGGATAATTTTTAATCGGTGTGGCTTGATGCGGAATGGGCAATACAAATTGAAGCGCCCCATAATGAATACTATATTCATCATTAGGGTAGGGCATGAGGCGAATGCTTGGGACGAAGAAAATCGTAATTTTATCGCCTTTTGTCCATAATTTTCGGGCATGATAATAATCCCCTTTGATGGCGATATCGGTTTCATCATCATAGACATATATACCAACCATCTCATTTGACCATTCTGGGATGCGGAGCATGAGTGTGAATTCAACGGGTTGTTCTGGATTAATCAGAATGGTGATTTGATTCAAAAATGGGTATTGTGTTTTTTGAACCAGATTGACTGGCACATCATCAATGGTTGTATTCAATTCAGATGCGCCATAAAGCATGACCACCACACCATCATCATGCCGTAGCCACATTCTGCTGATGTAGTGAGGCATAAACCGCACCGAATTGGGATTGCAACAACACGCCACATCTTCATGCGTTGGCGAAAATTTGAAACGTCCACCATGCCCATGCAGATAAGAATAACTATCAGGGCGGATGTGATTGGCAGATAGGCGGGTATCGGATGTTAAATACGAGATACCTTTACCATTGCTCAACCGCG
>JALONZ010000381.1 GCA_025454675.1 Anaerolineae bacterium
AAATAAAACATCACCCCGCTCCTAATCTTATTAAGAGGATAATGGCAAATACAACAATCACCGCTAATGCAAATAATCCAAGTAACATACTGCGTGGATTAAATAATTTCCTATCATCCTCAATACTTTCACGGCTATCCTCACGTTTTTTTCGTTTTTCTAGTCTCTCTAGCCTTGCTAAACAGATTTTTAAGGTATTTTCTAACTCATCTACACGACTCTCAAGGTTTTGCAAATATTGCTCAACCCTTGCTCGATTATTGTTTGGTTGATTCAAACCCATATTTAATTAATCCCTTTTAGAAATAACCATGACTCTCAGATTTTATCTCTTTTTAAGGGTTTTACAATTACAAAGGGGCTTAATTTTTCAAGTCTTAAATATATCGTTTGTAAATCGGTTGTGTGTGTGTTATCATCATGGCAGTTTCGGTATCGTGAGGATGCTCACTTTGTGTTAAAATGCACAACCGATTGCAGGACTAGCACACACGTTGAATAGGACGCAATATGTCATTAGTAGAGATTTTATTTTTGATAGTTGGCGTGCTTTCGGTTGCCGCCGCCGTGGGGATGCTCCTCACTAAGAAAGCAGTCCATAGCGCGTTGTTTTTGATTGCCAACTTTGTTTGTGTGGCGCTCATTTACCTCATGCTCGATGCCGCATTTTTGGCGATGGTACAAATTGCCGTTTATGCAGGCGCGATTATGGTTTTGTTCTTATTTGTTATCATGTTGCTTGGTGCAGAAAATCCCAGCACAGAGACCAAAGAGTTCAAATGGCTAACACCCACCACACTCTTGTTATCTGTCGGATTTTTGGGGATTGTGGCACTCGCCTTATTGGGCAGTGGCATTAATAATCAACAAACCCAACCTGCCAAAGCCACAATCCGTTTTGTGAATGCCTTATCTGTGTATTCTAGCGCCGATTTTTATTTGAATAATGAACGTTTTGCCAGTGGAGTCGCATTTGGCGAAACTGATGGCAAAGAACTGCCATTTATTCAAATTGACCCTGGTACCTATAATGTTGGGGTGAATTTGGCGAATGTAGAACGCACGCCACTCCCACTGGGTAGCATTACCGTGAACGACGGCGATACACTGACGATTATCGGCTATGGTCTCCCTGGTACGGATGTTAATCCGACAGTGGTGGCTGTGCCAGAAGACATATCTGCCAGTTCTGCCAATATCGGGCGGGTGATTGTCGTCAATGCCCATGCGCCTGCGCGTGATGTTGCTGTGTTGGATGCAGGTGCAGACCGCATCATCCGCACAGCCGAAGAAGCCGATACCGCGCCTGTGGTGGTGGAATCGCTTGGGGTAGGGGAATATGTGGTATTGGGTGAACAACTGCCCGGTACACGTAATTGGGTGATGACCGATGCCGTTCAACGCGACCAAGTGCTGGTGCGCTTGGCAGGTGAAGACCCCAATAGTGCTTATCCCATTGAAGCGGGTCAATCGCAATTGTTGATTTATACCACTGATAGACAAGGTGATATTGTCATTGACCGCGCCTTGAATGTGGTCACACGCCATGAATATGCCTTTGGCAGTCCGCAAGCATTGGGCGAATTGTTATTCATTGACTATATGTTGCCCTTCCAAATGGTTGGGATTTTGCTCCTGACCTCGATGGTTGGCGCGATTGTGGTGGCGCAACGCACCATCTCTAAACCAAAACCCGGTCGTCCAACCCGCCGTAAGGTGAGCCGTCCATTGACCAGTGTTATCACCAGTCAAACAGGCACGGATGTGATGGTGGATGACGCAGTTCCACAATTGTCTGCGCCAGAAGAAACCGCCGAACCAGTGGGCGATTGATGGAGAATAAGTGATGATTAGCGTAGAATCGGTTGTTGTTTTAAGTGCAATCTTATTCACACTCGGCGCGATGGGCGTGCTTTTGCGCCGTAACGCCATTTTAGTGTTTATGTCGGTTGAATTGATGTTGAACTCGGCTAACTTGGCGTTGGTGGCATTCGCACAAAAATGGGGCGGGGCAGACGGGCATGTGTTCGTCTTTTTCGTCATCACTGTTGCCGCCGCCGAAGTCGCGGTTGGGTTGGCGCTGATTGTCGCCATCTTCCGCCTCAAGCAAAGCATCAATATTGATGACTTACATCAAATGGAAGGGTGATTATGGCAACATTGGCGCAAATCGCACCATTTATCATCTTAATTCCCTCATTAGGAGCATTCATTAACTTCTTCTGGGGGATGAAATTAGGGGAACGTGCATCGGCATTAGTTGGCATCATTGCATCGTCATTGACGTTTGTGGTGGCACTTGGCTTGTTGAGCGCCCTCATCGCTAACGATTACAATCCAATTGTGGTGAACCCGCCATTTTTGGATAACTGGATTAAAATCGGTACGCTCGAAATTAATTGGGCGACCCGTGTGGATACCCTGAGTGTGACCATGTTGCTGTTCGTGACATTTGTCGGGACGCTCATCCACATTTACGCCTCTGGTTATATGACGGGCGACCCGCGCTTCCCGCGCTTTTTTGCCTATTTGAATATGTTCCTCGCTTTCATGCTCATCCTCATCACGGGCAACAACTTCCTGATGATGTTTGTTGGGTGGGAAGGCGTGGGGTTGTGTTCATACCTGCTCATCGGCTATTGGTGGGATAAACCCAATGGCGAAGGTTGGAAAAATAGCAACGCCGCCCGTAAAGCCTTCATTGCCAACCGTGTTGGCGATTTTGGTGTGTTGATGGCGGTTTTCCTCATCTTTTGGGCATTCGGCACGCTCGATTTTTATAAACCCGGTGAAGAAGCCAATCCTACCGCAGGCGCACATGGCGCGGTATCTCATAGTGAAACAACCGATGAGGCACATAGCGAAACCGAAGCCGAAACTCATAGTGAAGGTGAAGCCGCCCCTGTGGATGCCGAACCGACTAACGAAGCTGAAGGCGCGGTTGTGACCTTTGGCGCGACTGAAGGTGAAGGCGAAGGAACTGCCTCCGAAGGTGAAGCGCACGGTGAAGAAGAAGCAGGTCATGGCGAAGAAGCCATCACCTACATTGCATATGACACCAAAGGGGTCGAATTGCACCAATTGGGTGTGTTTGGTCAAGCCGCCTATTATGCCAAAGCCGAAAAAGAAGGTGGCGAACCCAAAGTGTTCTCCATCGGCAACACCGAAATTTCATTTGAGGTGTTATTGGTGCTGATTACGCTGTTTATGTTGCTTGGGGCAAGTGGTAAATCCGCACAAATTCCGTTATTTGTGTGGTTGCCCGACGCGATGGCGGGTCCAACCCCTGTGAGCGCCCTCATCCATGCCGCGACAATGGTCACGGCGGGCGTGTATATGATGGTACGCTCCAATATCCTGTTTTATAACGCCGAATTGACCTCATTCATCGTGGTTTTGGTCGGTGGGACAACCGCAATCGTGGCGGGTTTCATCGCAATGGGTCAATTCGATATTAAGCGCGTTTTGGCGTATAGCACCGTCAGCCAACTTGGATTTATGGTGGCGGCGGTTGGTCTTGGCGCATATGTGGCGGCAATCTTCCACATGATGACGCACGCTTTCTTCAAAGCCTTGTTATTCTTGGGCAGTGGCTCGGTGATTCATGGTGTCGAACACGGACATCATCACGTCCATGAACATGGTCTCGATGACGACCATCACAGCGAAGACCA
>JALONZ010000382.1 GCA_025454675.1 Anaerolineae bacterium
TCCCTTAAATTGTCGGTAGATAGCCCATTTTAATCGGTTTTTGGGGGATATGCGAGTCATTTTTGATGAAAATTTGATAAAACGTTTTATCTAAACCCAATGTTTCATTAATGTTCTTTTCATAAATTTGTGCAATTTATCCATATCATTTACTTGGATTCGGCTTGTAAGGCGTTATAATGCGACATGGTTTTATGAACCAATCAGTTCTACAACATAGGAGAAATAGAAAAATGAAACGTTTAGTTTTACTTGCCTTAACAGTTGTCATGGTTTTGGTTGTGAGTGGGTTGAGCCTCGCGCAAGATGTGGTTATCACCTACTGGGATACGATGAATGAACAAGAACGCGAAGTTTTTGGTGTCATCGTAGAAGAATGTGCCACCGAATTGGGCATTGGCGTGAATTACGAATATGTGCCATTTGACCAAGCACAAGCAACCTATCGCACCGCCGCCCAAGGCGACAATGCGCCTGATGTGTTGCGTACAGAAGTGGCGTGGGGTCCAGAATTTGCCGCGCTCGGCTATACATTGGACATCACCGACATGGTGACAGAAGAAGAACGCGCCAGCTATTTGGTCGCTCCATTCAATTACAATACATGGGGTGGACGTGTTTGGGGTCTGCCACAAGTGACCGATGCCCCCGCGTTGGTCTATAACAAAGCCATGCTCGCCGCCGCAGGCATCGAAGCCGTCCCAACCACCCTCGAAGAACTGCGTGCCGCCGCCCTCGCCATCAGCGAAGCCCTCAGCACAGAAGATGCACCTGTGTATGGTTTGGCAACCCTGTGGGCAGAATATCCCTTCCAAGCCGTGATGTGGGGCTACGGTGGTAGCTTAATTGTCGTCAATGAAGACGGCACCTATAGCATCGGCGTGAACAGCGAAGCGACAGTAGAAGCCCTTGCTTGGGTTACTGGCATGTTGGAAGAAGGTAGCATGGGACCCGCCTATGACCCAGCCAACCAATATGGCAATTCGATGACCGCCTTCAAAGAAGGTACTGCCGCCATGCACTTCATCGGACCATGGGCAACCGCAGATATTCTTTCTGGTCCCGCCTTTGAAGACCCCACCAACCTCGGTGTTGCCGCCATTCCTGCGGGACCCGGTGGTCAAGGTTCACCAGTCGGTGGTCATGGTTATACCATCTATGCTGGTACAGACTATCCCGAAGAATCCTTAGCCTTCATCCGTTGCTTGAACAGCGTTGACAACCAAGTGAAACTCGCCCTCGAATTGAACTTAGTCCCAACCTTGCTCGCCGCCTACGAAAATGAAGAACTTGCCGCCAATGAAATTTTGCAAGGCTTCTTGGCTCAAATGCAAGTTGCGACAAACCGCCCCGTGTTGGTGGCTGGTGGCTCGATTTACCAAGAATTTGGCGCTCAATACCAAGCCGTCATCTTGGGACAAAAAGATGCCCAAGAAGCGATGGATGCCGTTGCCGCCGCTTGGGAACTTTTGCTCGAATCTGAACCCCCCGCACCAGGGGAATAAGCCTCACCCAAAATAAGTTAACCTGATGAGGGGAGCAAGTCTCCCCTCATTTTATTTATTCAATCTGCCAATTTTGGCATTTGTGGCAAGGAATAGTTGAGATGGTCAAAAGACGCATTGCCTATTTTTTTATCGCACCCGCCGTTATCGCAACCATGCTTTTGGTTTTTTACCCCCTGATGAATGGGATTTACCTCAGTTTTACCAATGCCGATAAATTCAACAGCGCAAAAGTCATTGGTGGCAAATTTACCCCTCATACCTATGAGTTGCAATGTGATATTGATAGCAATCGGGATGAACTCGTCCCGCCGGTGAGTTGTTTACGCAATTACATCAACATCTTCCAAGATGAACGTTATTACTTTTGGCAAGTATTTGGTCAAACGCTCATCTGGACAATTGCCAATATCATCCCCCACATCTTATTGGGGTTGGGGCTGGCGTTACTTCTTAACCGCAATATTCGATACCGCGCGGTTTATCGGGTGGCACTGATATTGCCGTGGGCTGTTCCCTCCTATATTTCCGCATTCGTTTGGAAATTTTTGTATAACAGCGAATACGGATTCATCAACAACTTTTTTGGTACAGACATCAACTGGTTCGCAGACCCAACAACTGCCATGATAGCCGTCGTCATTGCCAATACATGGTTAGCCGTCCCGTTTAATATGGTGACAATGCTCGGCGGGCTACAAAGCATTCCGGGCGATTTGTATGAAGCGGCAGAAGTGGATGGCGCAAATTGGTTACAAAAATTTGCGGGAATCACCCTCCCCATGCTACGCCCCGTCATGATGACCGCCGTTTTATTGGGTGTGATTTGGACATTCAACAGCTTTAATGTCATTTTCTTGGTATCGCAGGGTGCGCCAAGCCGTCAAACCGAAATTTTGGCAACATGGGCATGGCGACTTGGACGTGACCAAGAACAATATGGCATTTCTGCCGCCTATTCGGTGATTATTTTATTGTTACTGCTATTCTTTAGCTTCGTCTACATTCGGGTATTAAGCCGTCCGGGTCAGGAGAGTGCATTATGACCACCACGACCAATACATTAGAAAAAAGCCAAGCCAACTCTGTACGTGGTTTCCAAAATCCGAGGGTGAATGTGGGCAATTTACTCACGCACATCGTCCTCATCCTCACCTGTATTGTGATGGTATTCCCTGTGTTTTGGGTCATCTCCATGTCATTTAAGACACTCCCCGAAATTCAAAGTAGTAGCACCGACATCATCCCCAAAGAATTTACCGTTGCCAATTACGAACATATTTTATTTGGCATGACCAAAGAAATTCGTGGCGAAGGGACAATTAACCTGTTTTGGCGCTGGGCGGGCAATAGCCTTACCGTCGCAGGGATTACGACCATTATCGGTGTTTTGTTGGCGGCATCCTGTGCCTATGCCCTCTCACGCTTCAAATTTAGAGGGCGACGCTTGCTCCTCATCTCGTTCCTCATCACGCAGATGTTTCCCGGCGCGATTTTGGTGATTCCACTCTATAACATGTTCAAAGAATGGCAATTGCTAGATACCTTTCAGGGGTTGATTATCGCCTATAGCACCATTGCCCTGCCCTTTAGTGTGTGGATGCTCAAAGGCTTTTTCGATGCCATCCCCTATGACCTTGAAGAGGCGGCAATCGTGGATGGATGCACCCCTATCGGCGCATTTTGGCGTATCGCCCTGCCCCTAACCTTACCCGGTTTGGCGGTGGTATCGTTCTATAATTTCATGACCGCGTGGAATGAATTCATGTTTGCGCTCACCTTCATGTCGGGTGAACAAAATCGGACATTGCCCGTTGGGTTGCGCTCATTCGTATTTGAATTTGCCACCGATTGGCATTATTTGGCGGCGGGGTCGGTTTTGGTGACGATTCCCGTGATGATTGGCTTCTTCTACGCCCAAAAATATTTGGTGAGTGGGTTAACATCCGGTGGTGTGAAGGGGTAAAAGCGTGGCGGACATACGATGCAGGTGCATCTAGTCCGCCATTACACCGCTAAAACGCGGTATCCTGTAATGGACGACTAGCGCAAGGCGCGTATGTCGTCCACCACACATGATATAATCTTCAAAACGACATTATGCCTGCGGGGTCTTGGGTGCTGGTGCCATTGCGCGTATCCCGAATTTCAAAATGCAAATGTGGA
>JALONZ010000383.1 GCA_025454675.1 Anaerolineae bacterium
GTTGCCATCAAGACCTTCCAGAGCAAATATTTAGAAAATGAACGCGCCCTCACCCGTTTTAATCATGAGGCAACCGTTTGGGTGCGCCTCGAAAAACATCGGCATATCGTCCAAGCACGACTCGTTCAAGACATCAGCAAACGCCCGCATATCATCCTTGAATATGTCAGTGGCACAGAAGAATTAGGCTCGGATTTACGCAGTTGGATTGAACATCGCAAACTGGATTTGCCCACCACTGTGGAATATGCCTTGCATATCGCGCTGGGAATGCAACACGCCACCACAAAAGTACCGGGCTTGGTGCATCGTGACCTGAAACCTGCCAATATTTTGGTGACACATGACCATATCGCCAAAGTCACCGATTTTGGGTTGGTGCATTCGGTAGATTTGATGGATTTATCCACCGCCGAACTCGATAAATCCACGCATGATAGCCATGTGCATCCCACCGACCGCCTCACCCGTGTGGGCGCGATTGTGGGGACTGCACCGTATATGTCGCCCGAACAATGCCAATCGAAAGATGTGGACATGCGGAGCGATATTTATTCGTTTGGGTGTGTGGTATATGAAATGCTGACGGGTCGGCGGTTGTATCGCGCCCGCAAATTCAATGAATGGGTGGCGGCACATCTGAATGAAAAACCGAGTCTGATGGTCAAAGATAAACGCACCATCCCCGATAAACTCCAATCATTCGTGTTGAAATGTCTGGAGAAAAATCCGACTTACCGACCACAAAATTGGGGCGAAATTGTCGAATTTTTAACAGGGTTATATACTGAATTGACAGGCAATATCCCCGAAGTTGAGGTCACAGGAC
Source organism: Anaerolineae bacterium (assembly GCA_025454675.1). Classification (GTDB taxonomy): domain Bacteria; phylum Chloroflexota; class Anaerolineae; order Aggregatilineales; family Phototrophicaceae. The sequence goes on from JALONZ010000383.1 coordinate 830, forward strand.
CCGCCCTAGAAGCGCGTGAATTGATGGATAAAGGCTATTCGCTCACCGCGCTCAAACGCTATGACGAAGCTATCGCCGCCTATGACCAAGCACTCACACTGCAACCCGATTATGCGTGGGCATGGGCGCGAAAGGGGCGCACCTATCGGCTACTGGAAAAATATGAGGAAGCTATCACCTGTTATGACCGCGCCATCCAAATTTTGCCCTATTACGCCTTCGCATGGAATGGCAAAGGCATTGTGTTAGAGCGCATGAAGCAATTGGATGAGGCGCTTGCTTGTTATGAAATTGCCACCGAAAATAACCCCAATGATGTGTGGTATTGGTTTAATCGTGCCAATGTCTTATACGATTTGGAACGGTATAAAGAGGCGATTCCCCTGTTAGAACGCGCCTTACAAATTGACCCCAAACATCCAAATAGTTGGGCAAAATTGGGGCAAATTCACCGCATCATGAAAAATTATCCCGAAGCGGCGCAAGCCTATGAACAAGCCATTCACCTAGACCCCGCCTATGCGTGGGCATATAACGGTTGTGGCTTGGTATATAAAGCGATGGGCAAACTTCAAGAGGCAGTCACCGCATTTCGGCGGGCGGCGCGGTACATGCCTAATGAGGTGTGGCATTGGTATAATCTGACCGATACGCTGGTGGAAATGGGCAGTTATGAAGATGCACTGCAACCTGCCCAAGAAGCCACACGCACCGACCCAAATCATGCCTTCAGTTGGGCAAAATTAGGGCAAGTGTTCCGTCATCTGAAACGGTTGCCAGAGGCACTGAGTGCATACGACAAGTCGTTGGCATTAGATAACCAATCGGCGTGGTCAATCAACGGTAAGGGCATTGTTCTGGAACAAATGGAACGCTACGCCGAAGCCCTTGTGTGTTATAGCCAAGCATCGGCGCTCAAACCGAATGATGTGTGGCATTGGTACAATCAGGGCAATGTGTTGGCGCTCATGGGGCGCTATGAAGAAGCTCTAAGCGCACTCCAAACCGCGCTGGGCATCAATCCGCAACATGCCCGCAGTTGGGCAAGGCTTGGGAATGCACTCCGTCATTTGCAACGCTGGGATGAAGCCGTTGAAGCCTGTCAAAAAGCGACCACCATCGCCCCCAGTTACGCATGGGCATGGAATGAGCAAGGCATCACGCTGGAAGCAATGGGGCGTTATGAAGAAGCCATTTATTGCTTCCAAATTGCCAGCCAATATTCGCCCAATGAGTCCTTTTATCTGGTCAAACAAACTGATGTGTTACTCACACTCAATCGCAATCATGAGGCGGCAAAATTATTAGAGGAAGCCTTGCGGATTGATGACCGCAACGCCCAAATTCACGCCCAATATGGGCAAACACTCCGCCGTTTGGGACGTTTTGAAGAAGCACTGCGCCAATATAATATCGCCATTGAATTTGAACCCGACCTCGACTGGGCATGGAATGGGCGCGGACTCACACTCAGTCAAATGGGACGACATGAAGACGCGCTGTTCAGTTTTGAAAAAGCAGTCGAATTGAATAAAAATGATGTGTGGCATTGGTATCATCTGGCAGATGAGCAATATACGCTGAATAAATTCGCAGAGGCGCTCACTTCGTTGGATGAGGCGCTCAAAGTGAATAATAAGCACATCGAAAGTTGGGCGAAACGTGGGCAAACATTACGCCGTTTGGGACGGCATAACGAATCGCTCACCGCGTTTGATGTGGCGGTGCGGTTAAATCCACAATATGCGTGGGCATGGAATGGGCGCGGACTCACGCTTAAAGAAATGGGTCGCAAAGAAGAGGCACTCGCCAGTTATGAAAAAGCCCAAACCGAAGACCCAACCACCGTCTGGTATTATATCAACCAAATTGATATATTGTTGGAACAAGAACGCCGTCAAGATGCGCTGGTGGTGATAGAACGCGCACTCGCCAATGTTGCCCCCAATGCCACCTTATGGGCGCGTCATGGGCAGGTTTTACGGCGGTTGCGCCGTTATCAGGAAGCCAATGATAGTTATGACAGCGCCATTATGTTAGAACACAATTATGCGTGGGCATGGAATGGCAAAGGGTTATGTTATGCGGCGATGAAACAATGGGAAAATGCCAGAGGTTGTTATGCAAAAGCCCTGATGTATGAAGACAAAGATGTGTGGTATTGGCATAATTATGGCGAAGCCCAATTTTATCTGGGTGATTATCAAGGCGCATTGAAAACTTTTGAACATGCCCTGACAATTGACCCGAATCATCAGCCAACGTTACAAAAATTAGCATGGGTAAGAGAGAAGCTAAAATAATGTTCAAACGAAACAAACGCGAAATTTCAATCACCTATATGAGCGGACCCTACGATGGTAAGAAGTTGCCATTTTTTCAGCCAGAAATCGGTGATGAGCGCATCATCACCGTTGGCAGGCGAGATGGTTGCGATATTCACCTGCCCTATGATAGTCAAGTCTCGCGTATTCATGCCAAATTGGGGTGTGTGAGCGTGCCAACCACCAGCACCGATTCAGTGATTGCGCCCTATTATCTCACCTTTTGGTTAGAAGATGGTGGCAGTCGGAACGGCACATTCATCGAAAAAGAATTAGAACCCATTTTGGGGCGGGTGAGTTTGCGACCGGGTGTGATGTTTCGGATTGGGCGCACTTGGTTGCGCTTAGACATCCCTTTGTCGTATGATTAGAGAAAATTGTAATTGCTAATTACTATACCTCATCCCCCCAACCCCCTTCTCCAAATTGGAGAAGGGGGAGAAATCCTCATTTTGGTGTGGGTTTGAAGTCCCCTCTCTGTTTGGAGAGGGGATTTAGGGGTGAGGTTAATTG
>JALONZ010000384.1 GCA_025454675.1 Anaerolineae bacterium
CGATATATTTGCCCGTTATCATCGAATGAAGGGCAATCATGTGCTGATGGTCTCTGGGTCAGATACGCATGGTACACCCATCTCGCTAGAAGCCGATGCACGAGGCATAACCCCTCAAGAAGTATTTTTGCATTATCACAAACGCTTTTTGCTATCTCTAAAAGCGACTGGGATTAGCTTTGATTTGTTCACCCATACCGATACCGAAAATCATCATCAAATTGCCCAAGATATTTTCTCCACACTCCACAAACGGAATTATCTCTATACCGAAAAACAAGATTTGATGTATAGCGAAAAAGAAAAACGCTTTTTGCCCGATAGATATGTTGAAGGTACATGCTACATCTGCGGATTCCAAAAAGCGCGGGGCGACCAATGTGATAATTGTGGTAATTTGATTGATGCGACCAAACTGATTTCGCCACGTAATCGCAATAACCCGTCTGATGAATTGGTTGTGCGCCAAAGTGAACATTTCTTTTTAGACCTCAGCCAAACCGCCAATGAATTGCTGGCATATTTGGATAAACGACAAAGTGCATGGCGCACAAATGTGGTCAATTTTACGCGCAACCTCATCAAGCAAGGTGTCGAAACAGGGTTGCGCGGACGGGCATATACCCGCGACCTTGATTGGGGTGTGCGTGTGCCTGTTGAAGGCTGGGATGATAAACGGATTTATGTGTGGTTTGAGGCGGTCAATGGTTATCTGACCGCCACCGTTGAATGGGCAAAAAATCATGGTACGCCAGATGTCTGGAAAAAGTGGTGGTATAACCCCGATGCAGAAGTGTATTATTTCATTGGCAAAGACAATGTGCCATTCCATACGGTGATTTGGCCCGCCATGCTCATTGGTATCAGTGGTATGTATAACGAAGGGGATAATACCCCCATCAACCTGCCTCATGATGTTCCCGCCAACGAATTTATGAATGTTGAGGGGCAAAAATTCTCAAAAAGCAATAACTGGGCGGTATGGGTGCCTGATATGGTCAAAGCCTATCAAGCCGATGCCATTCGGTTTTATATGACGCGCAGTTTTCCAGAAACATCGGATAGTGATTTTACATGGGAAGGATTTTTTACCCGTGTGAATAACGAATTGGTGGCGGCATGGGGCAATTTGGTCAATCGGATGCTTGGGTTTGCCTATAAACGGTACGATGGCATCATCCCCGACCCGAAAGAATTAACACCTGCCGATGAAGCGATTATCGCCAAAGTGGAAGCCGCCTTCGATACGGTGGGGGCGCTCATCGAAAAAGTGCGCCTCAAAGATGCGCTCAATGAAGCCCTGAGTTTGGTGCGTGATGCCAATGCGTATTTGGATACACGCGCCCCTTGGAAGAGTATCAAAGACAATCCTGATGATACGCCAAAAGCGGTGTATACCATTTTGCGTGTGATTGATAACCTAAAAACCATGCTCGCGCCCTTTTTGCCATTCAGCTCGCAATTGGTGCATGAGTATTTAGGGTATGATGGGCAATTGTTTGGTGATTTGACCATCCAGACCTATCAAGAAACAACCCGTTCTCATGAGGCGTTGGTGTATGACCCCGCCAAAGCCATCGGCAGATGGGAAAAGAGTCAATTACGTGCGGGGCAAGCCTTACGCGAACCTGCCGCGTTATTCATCAAACTCGACCCCGAAGTGGTGGAGATTGAACGCGCCAAATTGGGCAAGCCACGCATTGAAGAACCATTGGAAGGAGAATAAGACATGAATTTTTTCAAACGGCGCACACCAAAATTTGGAACACCCGGTAGTTCTCCCGAAATGGGAGATAAGAACGCCTATTTTGTGTATGTCCGCCCCAAACGCTGTCAGGAAGTGGTGCGTGTACGCATCAATTTGATGAATGACCTGTCATTGACGGATGATGAAAGTGGTTATTTTGTCCGCAAACTTGCCAGCGCCCAACGCTGTCCATTTCAGGCAGAAGTATCCTTGTTATTCGATAGAAATCGGCGGCTTGTGGAGGCACAAGTCGAAAATGGCGAAATGGTTACACAAGCCGATTATGTGCAGTGGCAATCATCCCAAGGGGATATCTCGAAAACTTAGTTGCGGATTGATGAACGGGATGAGCGCCAATACCACTGCGGGGCTATAATAGCCTGCGCGGGTGATACGGTCATTCGTCAATAATCCGACTGAGCCATTTTGTTGTTTGGAATTGGTGTGTCCAAAGACTTTATCATCGGCATCACCCAATTCCAAACCCTGCTTCACATAAACAGCGATTTCATCGGGCAAGACGAATGTGGCGGTGCGAGCGTGTCCCCCGCGTTCACGATTCAAAATGACTATCCACGCGAAAACATGCAATGACCCGCGATGTTCTTCGATGCCACCTTCCAACCCCACCCAATAATCGGCATCAGGATGCAATTCACGCGCCCGATATGCCCGATTTTTTGCACCTAAGTGTGTTTCATCATCGGTCATGGGCTGGTCACTCACACCCGATGGGGTAGAAATGCCAATCATTTCCAGTGGTTCATCAAATACATTAGAAAATCCAACCCGCGCCGCCTCAATTTTGACGGGGTTGGTGGATGCGACAACAATTTTCATTTATATCTCCCGTATGTTTTTATAAGCGGGGGCATGATGTATCATGCCCCTACAATTATGTAAACGTAGACGATGTATCATGCCTCATCACGCAAATATAAAGGCTTTAATCAATGCGAATGCGCCAAAAACAGCATGTGCGACCAGTGAGGCGCGGGTACTGCCTATATAAGCACGCACCCCTGTGATGATAACTGCATCCAAAAAGGGTAATCCCGCCCCATACCACAGCAAAATGGCGGTGTTGGGTGTGGCGGGCTGATAGGCTAAAAAGTGGAATAGGGTATGAAACCCGACCACCATCCAAAATCCCATCCATGCGCCAAACATGCCTCGAAATGCGGGGAACATCACACCCCGAAAGACCAATTCTTCCCCCAGTGGTTGGAGCAATATCATAAAAATACCCGCAATAATCCAACCGACCAGCGAGATATTTTGCCCCGAAAATGCCAGTAATTCGGCACTGGCGAGTGTTTGTGTGTTCGCTACCGCCCAGCCGATGAGGTCAAATAAGATGGCAAATCCCAAACTCCATAAGGCGATAATCGGCAGTTTGGCGGTTGTTATCCCCATGCGTAAGGCTTCCGCTTCTTCTGGTGAACGCCGATGTGATGTAAAAATATAAAAAATGCTGATGACCATACCGATTCCCCAACCAGCCAGTAGCATGGGCGGGGAATTATCGGGGAAAAGGGTTGCAATGATGGCAGACCCGACTAGAATCCCCAAAAACATCACCACAAACGCCCCCAATGCGCTTAAATATCCCCATGGGGGCATAGGGTCTAATTTTGACATGCGTTTGAACATCTCTTGTTTCCTTTTGTTGGTAGACGTAATTATTGTATCAACATCATCCGAATAATCCAGTTAGGAGTGATGAAAGGCATATTTTTTATATGGATTCATCATATTTGTGTTATAAAAGGGTTATTTTGTGATAGGATAGAAATTAGAAGAGAAGTTGGGGTAGGCAAAAGACGATGAGCAATCAAAATATATCTTTGGCAGTACAACAACGATTATTGAAAGTATCGGAACAAAAAGGAATTTCGGTTGATGAACTGATTTTAT
>JALONZ010000011.1 GCA_025454675.1 Anaerolineae bacterium
GGTGCCATCGTTGGCGGGTTGGTGATTGGTGTCGCAGAAGCCTTCGCGCCATCTGAATATAGTGATACGGTTGCATTTGGGATTTTATTCATCGTCTTATTGGTGCGTCCGCAAGGGCTTCTTGGACAAAAAGTTCAGCAAAAGGTATAAGATGAACGATTTTCTCTCTACATACGGATTTTTGCTCATCCAAGCCCTTTTCGCCGCCATTTTGGGATTATCACTCTATTTACCCCTACTCACAGGTCAATTATCCCTCGCCAGCCCCGGATTTTATGCCATTGGGGGTTATATTTCCGCCGTATTTGCCACGCAAATATTCAACCAATTTTATCAACCCTTTTTATTGCCCATCCCCGCCAGCATCGCGCCAAATATTGTTTCGCCTATGCTCCAAACCACCGCATATAACAACAATTACCCGATACTATTTATTTTTGTGCAAATGGGAATTGCGGCGGTGGTATGCTTAATTCTGGCGGGGATTATCGGCTTTTTAGCCATTCGCCTGCGCGGGATTTATTTGGCGCTTGCCACCATTGCCTTCGTGGAGGTCGTCCGCACATTGGCAGAAGGCGCGGATGCGTTTGGCGGGTCAAGTGGCATTTTCGGCATCCCGCAACCGTTTGTGAATAAATTTGATTATGCGTGGGTCGCTATTCCCATGCTCATCATCACCCTATTCATCATCTATCGGTTGGAGCATGGCAAAATTGGGCGGGCATTTCGCGCCATCCGTGAAGATGAATTATCGGTATCAGCCAGTGGCGTGTATACCACCTATTATAAAGTGATTGCCTTCGCACTTGGTGGGATGTTGGCGGGCATGGTCGGCGCGATTTATGCCCATTTTTTGAATACATGGAATCCAAGACAAGGCACATTTGATGCAGGCGTGCTATATCTCACCTTTGTGGTGGTCGGTGGCTCACGCACGATATGGGGTCCCGTATTGGCGGCGATTGTCCTCACCATTTTGCCCGAAGCCTTGCGGTCAGTTTCTGGGGCGCAATGGCTCACCGACTTTTTACAAAATGGACGGCTCATTTTATACGGCGGATTGCTCACAGCGGCGGCGTTATTCTTCCCGCAAGGGGTCATCACACCGCGCTTGTTGAGCCGATTAAACTTTGCAAAACGGATGAAAAAGCGAGTAACCTCATGACAATGCGCGTTCTGATGGTATCAAAAGCCTGTGTGGTGGGCATTTATCAGCGAAAATTGGAACTCATCGCCCAAAAGGGTATCGAATTATGTGTGGTCGTGCCACCCATGTGGCGCGATGAACGGGGTGATACCCCGCTAGAACGTGCCTTCACCACAGGTTATGACCTCAAAGTATTGCCCATTCGTTTCAATGGCAATTTTCATTTGCATTATTATGTCGGTCTGGGCAAAGTTATCCGCAAATTTAAGCCACATATCATCCATATTGATGAAGAACCCTATAACCTCGCGGCGTGGCAGTGTTTATTCCATGCCAAACGTATCGGCGCAAAGACCCTCTTTTTCAGTTGGCAGAATATCAAACGGCATTATCCCCCGCCCTTTTCTTGGGGTGAGCGTTGGGTATTGAACAAGATTGATTATGCCCTCATGGGGACAGATAGCGCGGGCGACATTTGGCGCGAAAAAGGCTATGCAGGGGATATGCAAACTGTGCCGCAATTCGGCACAGACCCCGCCATATTCTTCCCGCCACCCATACGCCCCAAACGCACTTTCACCATTGGTTATATTGGGCGTTTGGTAGAAGAAAAAGGTGTTTTTGTCCTGTTGGATGCGGTGGCAAAACTCGGTGGTGATTGGCAACTCAAAATTCTGGGTGGCGGTCCCTTACTAGATGACCTGAAAGCGCGTGCCACATCATTAAATATTGCCGATAGAGTGCATTTTGACGGGCAATTGCCCTCCACACAAATTCCACCCTATTATCACGATTTAGACCTGTTGGTGTTGCCCTCACTCACCCGCCCCAATTGGAAAGAACAATTCGGTCGTGTGTTAGTGGAAGCGATGGCAAGTGGGGTGGCGGTGGTGGGGTCGGACAGTGGGGCAATTCCCAGTGTCATCGGCGATAGTGGCGTGATTGTACCAGAGGGCGATGCAACTGCCTTATGCGAGGCAATTGAAAAAATCCGCGCCGATAATGCCCACCGCCAAGACTTGATTCATAAGGGATTAACCCGCTTTCGGACAAATTTCACCCATGAGGGCATTGCATCTGCAACGGTGAAGATTTATCAATATCTCCATCAAATCCCCGCAAAAAGTTAACACATTTTCCATAATGTTGCAGGTCGCTATAGGCGAATTTGGGGTATGGCGTGTTAAAATAAGGGCATATTGGCATATTATCAGGACAAACGTGATGTTAAAGCGTTTCTATTTTGGATTTGTCGTGGCGTTTTTATTAAGCGCCGTTGGCTTTTTATCACCTACCCGCGCACAAGATAACCTGAACGATTTACTGAGTATGCGTATCGAAGCGGGATATGATACCTTCTATCGTCCCGATTATTGGTTGCCTGTGCGGATTCGCATCGAAAATCGTGGCGAAACCATTCGCGGCAATCTGGTTGTGCGCCCTGCCACATCGGGTAGTGGCATCGAACACACCTATAGCACCCCCGTTGAACTCTCCCCTGGTGAACAAAACTTATTTCTATATATCACCCCGCGCGACCTTGCGGTGAATGTCCGTGTTGAACTTATTGATGAAAATGAACGTACCATCATCAGCACCGATAGCCCATTACGGGCATTATTGGCACGCGATAGCCTATTTGTAGTCGTGAGTGGCACACTCAATAGTCGCCTCAATTTAAGTACCCTACACCCAACAGGGTATAACAGCTATCAAGTGCGTTGGCGCATTGCCAATATCCCAGACCGTGCCGAAGGACTCATTGGGGTGAATATGCTCATCTTTAATGATGTCAACACCGATGAACTGAACCTTGCCCAACGCGAAGCCATTCGCACATGGGTGATTGGGGGCGGGCATTTGGTGATGATGGGCGGTAGCAATTGGCAAAGTACCGCCAGTGGCTTAAATGAGTTATTGCCATTTTCGCCCACCAATAGCATCACCGCATCTGATGGGACAGCATTTTTGCAGTATGCAGGTGATTATCAAACCACATTCACGACCGATTATCCCCAAACGGAAGGCAACCCGCGCGAAAATAGCCAAATCATCGTGGGAACACAAGAGTCCCCCTTCATCATTCGCCAAACAATCGGCGATGGCACGGTGGATTATGTCACCGTTAACCTCGAAGCCCCGCCCTTCTCTGAATGGGATAAATTATCCAACATCTTCTTAGGTCTGATTGCATCGGCGCAAACACCTATCGGTTGGCGATTTGGATTTAGTGATTGGGATAATGCACAGTCGGCAGTGCAAATTTTACCGGGGGTGGATTTGTTGCCTGCGGTGTTGTCATTGGTCGCATTTTTGGGGGCATATATCATCCTCATCGGACCCGTGAATTATCTGCTGTTGCGGGCAATCAATCGGCGTGGCTTCGCGTGGATAACCATCCCCATTTTCATCATCATTTTCACCATCCTCGCGTGGTCGGTTGGGATTGAATTGCGCGGGACCGATGCCCGCCTCAATCGCATCACAGTGGTACGCACATGGCAAAACACGGATGAAGCCCATATCAATCAACTTATCGGCTTACTTGCCCCAAGACGCGGGAATTATGACCTCATCATGAATGATGAACGCACCTTGCGCCCCCTATTAACCCCCAATGAATTTTTTGAATTATCCACCCCACAAACGAATATCGAAATCCGCCAGACCAGTCAATTCGCGGCGGTAAATGTGCCTGTGGATGCCAGTTTTATATCGGCATTCCAAACCAGTGGCATCATCGAAAAACCAGCGATTACGGGGGATGCCACATGGTTTTATCGCAATGGCTCGCCATTATTACGCGGGTCTGTACGCAATAACACCGACATCAACTTGACCGATGCCGTCATCTTGGCGCGGGGCATCGTCCGCCCCATTGGGAATGTTGAGGCGGGTGATATTGTGCCATTCGAGACCGATGCCCCTGCGGTTGTACGTGAGACCGCCATGCCTGCCTCTATCGAATTTGCATGGACGGATGAAATGAATTCACTTTTCGCCACCGATATACGCTCACGCAATATCAGCACCCGTTCATTTTTGAACGCCACCGACTTTTTTGGTCAAGATGCGTTTTATGATGGCTTAGGAAGTCAAATCGTGACAACCATGTGGCGTAATGGTGAATTAGATGAACGCGCCACCCAAATTTTTAACCAACGGCGTGCGTTGATTGCCTCTTTCATGATTGACCAATATGGCAGTCGGGCGCGGGGGAATCGGGTATTTTTGCTCGGATGGTCAGAAACCAGCCCCACCGAAGAAAATATGGGGGAACAAACCTATAGCTCAGTAGATACCACCTTGTATATCATCGAGTTGGATGTCGAAATCACCCCCACCGAAGATGAAATCATCGTCAGCAAAGACCAATTTACATGGCTTGCATTAACTGAATCGCAAATTGGAAACATCAGTCCATCTAATTTGAATACCAGCCTATTGGATGAAAACATTGTAGCATTCCGATTCACACCCATTGCCAGCGCCCAACTTGAAGAAGTCACGGCACTGAGCATCCTAATAGACCGCACCAGTACCAGCCTAAATAACACACTTGAATTATGGGATTGGCAAGCAGAGACGTGGGTCGCATTTCAAATTGGGGGGCAAAGTCGGTATGAAGTCGAAGATTATGCCCCATTCATCGGCGCACAAAATGCCGTGCAAATCCGCACAACAAGCGGGCTGAGTGGTGGGTCGAGATATATTCAACAATTGGGTATCGAACAACGTGGCATGATGCCATAAATGGGCAAAATGGGCATTTTGGGTTACAATTTGTCGTATTCAAAAAAGGGAAAATGTGATGGCAAATATCATTGAAACAAAAGACCTCGTAAAACAATTTGGCAAGTTCACCGCCGTGTCGGGATTATCGCTGAATGTACCCGCAGGGTCAATTTATGGCTTCATCGGACCCAACGGCGCGGGCAAAACCACCACCATGCGAATTTTAACAACCCTCACCCGCCCCACATCCGGCGAGGCATATGTGAATGGTTTTTCGGTGATGAAAGACCGCCGTGCTGTCCGCCGCGCCATCGGCTATATGCCAGATGAGTTTGGTGTTTATGATGATTTGCGTGTGTGGGAATATTTAGACTTCTTTGCCGCCTGTTATGAAATCCCAGAAGCACAACGCCGTCAATTGATTATTGATTTGCTGGAATTGGTGGATTTATCACATCGGCGTGATGATATGGTGGATAAACTCAGTCGCGGGATGAAACAACGCCTCTCGTTGGCGCGGACACTCGCCCATGACCCCGCCATTTTGATTTTAGATGAACCCGCCAGTGGCTTAGACCCCGCCGCCCGTGTCGAAATCCGTGAGTTGATGGTTGAACTGGCAAAAATGGGCAAGACCATCTTCTTCTCCACCCATATCTTGGCAGATGTCGAAAGTATTTGCTCGCATATCGGCATCATTGAGGGTGGCAAAATCATCATGCAGGGCGATATGAATCAGATGAAAACTGAACTTGCACCCCATCGTGAAATCATCGTCACCGTCAAAGATAACGAGGTCGCAAATCAAGTGCGGGCGTTGGTCGCCAATATTGACGGCGTGATGGATTCTGAGGTTTTAGACCCCAAAGGTGGACGCTCACGAGTAAAAATCAATTTTAATGGCGATGATGAAGGCATTGCCGCCATTAACCAAAAATTGAACGGTGCATCCATCTCGATATTCAGCTTCACCGAAGAAATCAAAGACCTAGAATCCCTGTTTATGGGCGTGACTCAGGGCAAAGTGACGTGATAAAATTATTTTTTAGAGGGCGCAGAATCATGCGCCCTTTTTATAGCAGTTTCAAATAGAGGATTACAAATTATGGCTTTATTGAATAAAGTAGCAATCATTACAGGGGCGGCATCCGGTATCGGGCGGGCAACTGCCCTGCAAATGGCATCACTCGGCGCGAAAATTGTGGCAACCGATGTGAATATGAGTGGTGTTGAGGAGACGGTTTCGCTCATATTGGCACGCGGTGGCGAAGGGGTATTCACACGGTGCGATGTGCGCGATACAAATGATGTTGAGGCGATGGTCAATTTGGCATTATCGGCGTATGGCAAATTAGACATCGCAGTCAATAATGCGGGTGTGGGTGGGACGATGCAAAACGCGCCTGATGTGGATGAGTCCACATGGGATTTGGTGATGGATGTGAATGTAAAAGGCGTGTGGTTGTGCATGAAATATGAAATCCCCGCCATGTTAGCGGGGGTTGGTGGGTCAATCATCAATATTGCCTCGCTCGCAGGGGTGTTGGGTTTTCGGATGAATGCGCCGTATGCCGCCAGCAAACACGCTGTCATCGGCTTGACCAAATCGGTGGCACTGGAATATGCCCGCAAAAATATCCGTGTGAATGCGGTGTGTCCGGGATTTACTGAGACACCGATGGTCACAAATTTGGTAGATGAAGCCCCACGCATGGGGGATTTTGTGATGAATAGCTCACCGATGAAGCGACTAGGCAGTGTAGAAGAAATTGCCAATGCCATCATCTATTTGGCAGATGATGGGTCAAGTTTTGTGAATGGTCATGCGCTGGTATTGGATGGTGGCGCATCTATTCAATGAGGGTTTAACCGATGGCTATCCCACATGCTATACCCTATCAGGGTAGCAAACGACAACTCGCAGAAAAAATCGCCCCTTTTATACCTTCAGAAATTGGGCGGTTTATCGAACCTTTTGCTGGGTCTGGCGCGTTGTCGCTGTATATGGCATATCATAACAAAGCAAATCATTTTATTTTGAATGACATCAATGCACCGCTCATGCACTTGTGGGATGCTATTTTAACCAATCCTCATCAATTAGCAGAACAATATGCAACGTTATGGCATCACCAATTGGGACGTGAACGGCGTTATTATGACCTTGTGCGATTGCGATTTAACAAAAGTCATGCCCCCTATTACTTACTCTATCTTCTAGCGCGATGTGTAAAAGCATCTGTCCGTTATAATAACGATGGTGAGTTCAATCAAAGCCCCGATAATCGGCGAAAAGGGAAACATCCCCAAACGATGAAGCATGATTTACTACAAACATCCGCATTACTCAGGGATAAAACAAGGCTTTATAACCAAGATTATGCTCGCATTTTGAAGTTAGCCACACCACATGACCTAGTTTATTTAGACCCGCCATATGCAGGATTAGCACAGAAAAAGACATCTCGTTATATTCAAACCATTGACCAAAGTCGCTTCATTCAACAATTAGAATGGCTCAATCATGCCCAAATTCCGTTCATCCTCAGTTATGATGGAAAAACAGGTCGTACCCATTTCCAAAAAGATTTACCTGTATCTCTAAATTTGACCCATGTTGAACTAGATGCAGGGCGCTCATCTCAGCAAACCCTTTTGGGAAATCATCAAATCACTTATGAATCTTTGTATCTATCACCTGCCCTTTTAGATAGATTGCCCAGTGACCTCATTCAGCCTAAACAATTATCACTATTTGAAGGTATTGCATGAGTGACTCATTTCCACAAGCATTCTTAAATTTTTTAGCACAAATCAAAGGGAAACGCTCACAGATTGTTGTACAACACATTTTGAAACATGGATTTATCACCACAGAAGATTTAGAAGCCACTTATGGTTATAAACATCCTCCGCGTGCAATTCGAGATGTTCGTGAACAAGGTGTTCCCATTGAATCATTTCGAGTTAAAGATTCACAAAACCGTGATATTGCCGCCTATCGCTTTGGGGATATTCAAAACATCAATAAAACAAAATTCGGAGGGCGGAAGTCTTTCAAGAAAATTACCAAACAGCAATTGATTGAAAAGCATGGGTTAAAATGCGCCATTTGTAACCAACATTATCCTGAACAATTTTTGCAAATTGACCATAAAATCCCTTATGAGATTAGAGGTGATATTGATAATTCGGATTTAGACGGGCTAATGTTAGTCTGTGCATCCTGCAATCGTGCTAAATCTTGGGTATGTGAGCATTGCCCAAATTGGCAATATCAAAAAGAATCAACAATCTGTCAATCTTGTTTTTGGGCAAGCCCATTAGCATATCAGCATATTGCACTACAAGAAATTCGTCGTGTGGAAATCATCTGGCAAAATGACGAAATAACCGATTACAATTGGCTCAAAAATCGTGCTGATGAAGCAGGTCAACCGCTTACAGAATACATCAAGAGTCTTATTATAAGGTTGAAAAATAAAATCTCATAAAAAAGGGGGAATCCTTTGGGTAGAACATTCGTCATTGGCGATATACATGGTTGTTATGCCGAATTACAAGATTTACTCAATAAAGCAGGAATCAATAGCGATGATGATATTATTTCAATTGGAGATATGATAAACCGAGGTCCCGACTCGCGCCGTGTGTTAGATTTTTTTTGGCATAATGTCTCTCCCCGCGTCAAGGCGATTATGGGCAATCATGAATTTAAGCATGTGCGGGCATATAAAGGCGAATTGCTCCCGCCCCTTTCGATGTTACATACCCGTTGGCAACTGGATGAGGTGTATCATGGGGCAATTAAATATATGTCGGGATTGCCCCGTCACATCATGCTGGATGATGCGCTCCTTATCCATGCCTATTTTGAACCCAACCTCCCGCTCGAAAAACAACAAGGACGG
The DNA here is from genome assembly GCA_025454675.1 of Anaerolineae bacterium. Taxonomy (GTDB): domain Bacteria; phylum Chloroflexota; class Anaerolineae; order Aggregatilineales; family Phototrophicaceae. Next base: position 8,794 of record JALONZ010000011.1, read on the forward strand.
GTTTTGATTGGAACAATGGGCGCGGCATCCTATCTGGCAAAAAATTATGAATATCCGTGGTATACCTATTATAATGATGATAAGCCCATCATCGTGGGGCATAAAGATTTATCCGAAGAACAAGAACCCTTCAATTACAAAGACCGTGTTTTTGGGATTGATACAGGTTGTGTTTATGGTGGAAAATTGACAGGCATCTGGTTGCCCAGTTTTGAATTTATTAGTGTCCCCTCACGCCGAAATTATTGGGGAAAATTTGTAGAAGGATACAAAACCCATGAGTAACATCCGCCTTGCTGTTCAAGAACACCTGCTCCCTGGAGATAATTTATTATCTCGCCTTCGACAGGCTCAGAGGATGCACATTGAGGGGATAGAAGTATCATTCACAGGTCTATCAGAACGCATGACAACCCTCATGAGTGCCTTAGAAGAAACCCGCCTCACCGTTTCGGCGGTGGATGTTGGTGGTGTTCATCTGCTCCATCCCGATTATGACATGCGCGAGCAAGCCATCATCACCCTGCGCGAAGCCATGACCTTGGCGGTAGATTTGGGCGCGAGTGGGGTGATATTCATGCCCCAAACCAACCAAACCCCGCGCCTGCCCGATTTACATCCGTATAAATCCACTGTGGAACTCGAAGCCGAATTGCTGGTGACGATGCTCCGCACCACCCTATGCGACTTTGCCAATGCGTTTGGCATTGAACTTTATCTGATGGTCGGCAATCGTTATATCACCCACCTGCTACAAAAATTGGCGCATGGTGGGCGCATTTTGGATGACAACAAAAATCATCCGATGCTCAAAATCGGCGCGAATACGTTTAATATGGGCATGGAAGAAAGCGACATCATCGAAAGTTTGACTGCCAATTTAGATAAGGTGGGCTATATGCAAATCGCTTACCGCCGTCATCCATCCGACCCGAATCCACCTGAACTCGAATCCGTTGAAGATTCGCTCGCGTTTGCCCTCGATACCGAAACGCTGACTATTATGCAAACACTCCATCGCCAACGCTATAACGGATGGGTCACGCTGGCGGGGAGCATGAAGCGCGATTCGGATATCGTGAAATATGCCAGTCTACTCGAAAATTACCTAACTGCCCCTGCAAGTGATGAGGATTAGCATGAATCAAGTCACAAAACGGCGTGGATGGTGGTTTGTGAAAGATGTTATCACCCAAGCAGAACTCCGTCACCAATGGTATATCCTCGAAAAAAGTCGGTCTGGCACAGCATGGATTATCATCGCGGTGTTGATGCTTTTACCCGCCGTACTCGTCACCATTTATTTCATGATATTGGTGATTTTTGGTCTACCTCTAACGTGGGATTTTTGGAGTTCTGACTTTGGTGATAATTTAATCGAGTTAGGCATCGTTTCTCTGATTGTGATGAATATCGCGCTCTACCTCATCGTCATCCTGATTACATTGGGGCTATCCAGTAACAGCATCTCACGGGAACGTAAAGGTCTCACATGGGAGGTGTTACTCCTGACGAATGTGAATGCCCGTCAAATCGTGTTGGGCAAATGGTGGGCATCATTAGTGGCACTCTGGGGCGACCATGCCATGATAGGCTTTTTGCGTGTGGGTGCGGTTTGTGGATTGGTATTAAGTATTGAACCATACATGGGACTGCGTTTAGCCTCTGCCCCTTTCGGATTGTCGCCTGTGTTATGGCATAGTGCGGTTTTATCACTGGTTTTCATCGCCTATACAGTTATAGATGCCATGTTTACGGCGGCGTTGGGCGTTGGCGGGTCGGTATCTACACAAAATCCCAGCGTGGTCGGTGGGGTTGTTTTTTCGGCGCGATTCATGGCTATTGTATTATTCGGGTGGTGGGTTTTCAGCATTTATCAACGGCTACAAATGGGTCAAGATTATATCCCGATTGCCTTGTTCGGTTTAGGCGGATTTGGATTGCTCACATGGGGCGCGTTGCGGGTTGGCGAATGGTGGGCGGTGCAGGGACAAGTAAGTGAGCCTGTGTAAGAAAATAGGCAGGGGAATTATCCCCCACCATATTATCACAACTATTTTTCATCTGGTGTGCCAAAAAATGTGCGGTAAGTCGCGCCAAGTGCGACTAAAAATACAATGATGGTTAAAACATTCGGAATGAGATTAATCGCCATACCATTCACAGCCGATGTAAAACTATCCAACACAAACCATACAATTGATGAAACAAAAACAGCCACCCATGCCCATTTTTCGCCCCGTCTGAATGGAATATAGACAATCATACCCATCAGCACCATCCAACCAACAATGAGCGACCCAGCAAATCCAAAGAACCATGCTTGTAATGTCACTTCTTGTGGGGGTAACGCCTCGAATGCCCCACCACGACTATAATAAAAATCAATATACAAGCGAAAAATGGTGTTTTTTATAATGTCTGGTGAAAATGTGAGGGCAATGCCCAATACAACATTAAAAATTACAGCAACCAAAAGTAGATTTGACCACAATTTGAGGGTGTTATTGGTGTTTTTCATAGTTGTTATGCCTTTCTGATAGCTAAAAATTAAACCAATATCCACAGCATAACCAATGAACAGGTGCTAAATCTATGAAAAAGACTGCCAAATACTGCCAGTTAGGGACGATATACGCTTCGCTAATCGTCTACTACGCATGGGGTTGGGTTTATTCGGTAAATCGGCAGAATTGTAGGGTAGGATTAGCGCCTAGCGCGTATATCCTGCCGTAAATATCGAAATAAATCTAATTCGTCCGCTCCCGCAAATCTTTGGCGACGAGGGATGCGGCGGCATTTTGCCAATTATACAGGGTACGTTCTGGCACTTGTGACCGAAACCATGTTAACACCTCATGATGTGTCTTATCCTCATTCATGGCGCGAATGCTATACGGTTTTAACCCTGCTACATACGGAAAATAGAGCGCATTATAATATCGCCATTCATCCGATGTGCCAAACTCTGCCCCATTCGGTTTGAGGCGCAAAATGGATTCATGAAGCAGGTTTTTCAATTCTTTGGCGCGTTCTAGGCTATCATCAGGCGCGTTGCGTTGATTCAATCGGTGTTCGATGATGGTCAATTGGGTGAGCGGATTGGTCGCCAATTTGGATAAATCGCCATAATGACTGAGGGCGCGACGGGTATAACGGGTAAATTCGGTTTCATCATCTAAAACAGGGTGTTCAGCCCGCCGAATCGTGATGGTTTCAATGACACGTTGTTGTTGGCGTTGCTGGCGGATATGCGGAAAGCGCGAAAATATTACCGAGTCAATACGATTTTGAATAAGGGTATCGAATACGATAATCATTATCACAGTGGTGATGAGCGCGAGTATGAGCAGGATGGTCGAATCGGTTATATTCGGGGTGATGATGACAACCTGCCCCGCCACAATCACTGACATCAAAAATGTTGATGTGAAAGAACGGAGCATATCAGGCAATAACGATTCACCTGCGTCCATTGCATCCCACACGGCGATAATCGTCCCTAACATCAGCAAATCGGCGCTGATGACCAACACCCAAATATTGCCAAACATGGGCATGATTGCCAACAAAAGATATGACCCCGCCAAAAACAGGGTGAATAACAGGAATAAGGGATTCAGTCGTTTTGAACTATTGGGGGGGGCATGGATAATGACAAAATACACAGGGATGAGCATCAAAATGAGCGGAATAAAAATGCCAATCAGCACCCAAAAATCAGGCACATTGAGCATCATCAACGCCACATTCAACCCATAGGTAAGCAATGCCAGCCCCGCAAAACGTAACCGCCATGACGATAGGTCACGCGCAATGAGGTAACATCCTAGCCAAACGACCAGCCCATAGATGACAACCTGAATCAGCGTGACCATGCGCCACTCACCCCACCCAATCGCGCAGATATAAAAAGTCGTGTCCAATGCTACGTAGGCTCACCTTTGCCACATTTGGCATGGTGCGTTTGTAGTGGTTGGCTTTTACCCGTTTCCACACTTTTTCCACAAAACCGCGGTCAAAGCCTTCATCTATCACTTCATCCACCGTATACCGCGCATCTACCAACAAATATAACACTTGGTCAACATCATTATAGGTGAATCCCAATTCGCCTTCATCTGTTTGCCCTTCCCATAAATCGGCAGACGGGGCTTTATCAATAATCGGTTGCGGAATTTGCATGGCACGCGCCAATTGGCGTACTTGATATTTATATAAATCCGCAATCGGGTGCATCGCCACCCCACTATCGCCATAGAGGGTCGAATATCCCAATAAAAATTCGGTTTTATTGCTTGTCCCCATCGGCAACAAGCCATGCGCCGCCGATTGGTCATACAGGACAATCATCCGCGCCCGCGCCATAATATTGCCCTTGCGGACATTATTCATATCAGGGAATTGGCTGATGAGCGCGTCCGCCATATCGGTAATTGGGACGGTGATATGCCGAATCCCTAA
>JALONZ010000385.1 GCA_025454675.1 Anaerolineae bacterium
ATGCGATTCAAAATCCGCATGTGGATATGATAGGACACCCCACAGCGCGATATATTCCCGACCGTGAACCCGTAGATGCCGATATGGATGCCGTGTTTGAATCGGCTAAGGCACATGGTAAAGTGTTAGAAATTAATGCCAATCCGCGCCGACTGGATTTGGATGCGAGTTATGTGCGCCGTGCGGTGGATATGGACATTTTGTTGGCGATTAATACCGATGCCCATCATCCGAATCAGTTTGAACTGATGCCTTATGGCATTATGACTGCTCGGCGCGGTTGGGCAGAAGCGAAAAATGTGTTGAATACACGCCCTGTTGATGATTTTATAGCATGGATTGAGGGGAAACGATGACAGACGAATTTTCGCCATTGCCATTTTTGCCCAATGATGATGAACAAGAAACCCGCGCGGTAGATAGCACACGCAAATTAGACCAACGTACCCCTCCGCGTGGCATTCCGCCTGTGGTGAACCGCCCCAATGTTGTCCCGCCACCCCCGCCTAAACCATCACCTAAGCAGATACCACCCCCGCCACCGCGCCAAACGGGGCAATCTCCGCGAGTTCCGCCACAAAACACATTGCCACCTCAACAAAAACGGGGCAGGGCGCGGAATCGGCGCGATAGTGGGTTATATTTGCCCTTGTGGTCACTCGGTGCGATGTTATTGGTTGTTTTTCTGATTGCGGGGTGCATCATTGTGGTGGTGATTGGCTTGGGCGGACGGAATGCCCAAATCCCACCCGCACCCCCGCCACAAATGGTTATCAATACCCTCATCCCGACCAATACGCCCGAAAATCAACCGCTCACACCTGCAACTGCGACCATCCCGCCGATTTTTGAGCCTGTGGTGGGCAATGGGCAACCGAATATCACCTTTTCGTTGGCGGGTCCCACTCTTGTCCCGATTGAAATTAGCCCCACACCGCAACCGCTAGGCATTGGTGCAAATGTGATTGTGGTGGGTGTTGGCGCAACACAACTGAATGTGCGTGATAAAGCAGGGGTGATTGGCACAACGATTTTATTCCGTGCTGATGAAGGCAGTCCGTTTGTGATTGTCGCGGGTCCGGAATTGGTGGATAACCTGACATGGTGGCGCATCCAAAATCCGAGTGATGCCACTCAATCGGGTTGGGCGGCTGGTCAATATTTGCAGGTGACACCATGATATAATCATGATAAAAGGTGAAAGGGATGGCTTGACAAATGAGTATATTATTTGATGAAGTAATGCAATTAGCGCGAAAACTGAGTTTGGATGAGCAAAACTTACTCATTCAAGAATTACGCTTAAAACAATTGGTACTGGCAGAAGTGGTTTATAACCCAACTCGAGAGGAATTGATTGAAGAACTAAATACCTTACGTGCTTCTGGTGCATTTAATCATGTTGAGAGTTTGTATGGTAAATATGCCAATCCCAATATCCCTGAAATCAGTGAAGCAGAATTTCATGCACAAATGCACGCTATCGCAACCGAATGGGAGCAGTCGTAAAAATTATAATAGTTTGGGAATGATTTAAGGAGCATCTTATGGAAAAATATACAGGTGTGAATGACGATAAACGGTATGAAGGCGATAATGTGGATATTACCTATAACGTGAAACGGTGTATTCATGCCGCCCAATGTGTGCAACATTTATCGGAGGTGTTTGATACCAAAAAGCGCCCGTGGATTAATGCCAATGGGTCTACAACCGAAAAAGTTGCCACCACCATCGAATTATGTCCCTCTGGGGCGCTTCATTATGACCGCAAAGACGGTGTGAAAGAAATACCCGCAGGCGAAAACACCATCCGTATCCAACACAATGGACCGCTCGAAATTCGGGGCGATTTAGCCATTCAGGGCGCGACGGTGGATGTTCAATCCGAAACTCGTGTTACGTTATGTCGCTGTGGTGAGTCTAAAAATAAGCCATTCTGTGATAATACCCACAAAGAAATTGGGTTTGAGGCAGTCGAAACTGACCCTATCATCCGAGAAGGCGACCATGAATCAGGTGGCAAATTGACCATTATCGCCCACGCCAACGGACCGCTTGAATTGCAAGGGAATCTGCATATCATCGGGGCGGATGGCGAAACATTATTCAGAGGCACAAAGACGTGGTTATGTCGGTGCGGTGGGTCGGCTAAGAAGCCGTTCTGCGATAGCACGCATAAGAAAAATGGCTTTACGGCAGAATAACCCGCAAAATTTCTCATTTTTACCCCCTTGACCTTGTACTATACTACAGGGTGTATGCTTGTATTTAACAACAGGCTTATACACAAAGGAGTATGGGTACAATGGAAAAATTAACACGCGGAAAATTGGCAAAATCCAGTGGTGTGCATCCAGAGACCATTCGCTATTATGAGCAGTATGGTCTCTTACCTGTTCCTGCGCGGTCAGAATCGAATTATCGGCTGTTTGATGCGGAAAGTGTGGAACGGGTGCATTTCATCAAAAAAGCGCAATCGGTGGGATTTTCGCTGGATGAAATTCGGTTGCTTTTGGGTCTCAAATATGCCGAAGATTCGACTTGTGAACCTGTCAAACAATTGGCAAAAGAAAAATTAGTGGAACTCGACCACAAAATTCATTGTCTCCACATGATGAAAGATTTGCTGACGAGTTTAGTCGAAGCCTGCCCTGGTGGAGATGAACCGACCGATGATTGCCCTATTTTGGAACATTTAACCACTGATTCGATGCAAATGTGATATTTATCATCGATTTTTAGGAGATTTGTTATGAATATAAAATATGCAATTCGGTACATACTTGTGATTATCAGCGTTGTGTTGCTGAGTAGCGCGGTTTATGCAGATGCCCCCATAGATGGGCGTGCAGGACGCGCAGAAGTCAGATTTTTGGAGGGGATGATAGACCATCATCAAATGGCATTGGATATGGCGGCGGATTGTCTGAATAAAGCCCAAACTGAATCTATAGTGGAATTATGTAACAATGTGATTACTGCCCAAAGTGCTGAAATTGCACAAATGCAAGAATGGCTTTTAGAGTGGTATGACATTGAGTATGCACCGATGTCTATGATGGATATGGATTCTGGGATGAGTGGAATGCACGGCGGACAACAAGAACACCGCGACCCGCCAATGATGATGGGTATGATGGCTGGCTTATCTCGCTTAGAAGGCGTGGAATATGAAATTGCATGGCTGGAAGCGATGATTGACCATCATGATGATGCCCTTCACATGTCTGAACGGATTTTGCGTTATGCCCAACACGATAACCTCATCGCCCTCGCAGAAGTGATTATCAGCGCACAAACGACTGAAATTGAGTATATGGAATCGCTCATCATTGACCTGAGCGAATAGTTCTAAAGGATGGATGCACATGGATTTGTGGCTTATTTTTATCACGGGCTTAACCACAGGTGGATTAACTTGTCTTGCTGTGCAAGGTGGATTGTTGATGACAGCATTATCGCAAGGGGATGTGACTGCCGAAAAACCCACCTTATTTGATTCTGCATTGCCTGTAGGCGCATTTTTAGCCTCTAAACTGATTGCCTATGCCATACTTTGATTTTTGCTGGGTGCATTGGGCAATGCGTTCCGCATCACACCCACTGTACAAGGGATTATGCAATTGCT
>JALONZ010000386.1 GCA_025454675.1 Anaerolineae bacterium
CAGATACCGATTTTTCCACCTGTGGCTCAAAGCCACAGGCTATAGCAGGTATAAAAGCATCCTAAAGGATGCTCCGACAAATAAATGTTACGATAAAATGGGTTTTTGAAACCTATTTACCCCATCAAATCGGCTGGTCAGCCCCGTTTACGGGGCTTCCAAAGTGCGAATAGGCAGGTGCTTTGAGCGCCTGCCGAAAAATAATTTTAATCAAATAAAAAATAGAGTTTTTTATGACCAAATTAAAAGATATTGCCCAAGAAACAGGATTTTCAATTACAACCGTATCGCGTGCATTGGCGGGTTATGATGATGTGAATGCCGAAACACGGCAACAAATCATGCAAACCGCAACTCAGATGGGTTATCAGCCCAACGGTGTAGCGCGACAATTGCGGAATCAAAAGACCGACACCATCGGCATCATCATCCCATCCGATGAAACACGCTTTTCGGATGATTTCTTCAGCGAATTGGTGATGGGTGTGGGGTATGCGGCGGCGCATTTGGGGTATGATTTGCTCCTCAGCGCCCAAACATCTGCCGATGAGATGGGCGCATATCAGCGTATTGTGGGTGGCAATCGGGTGGATGGGGTCATCATTGCGCGTACACGCCGACATGACCCGCGCATCGCCTACCTGAAAAAGGCGAATTTGCCCTATGTGGTGGCAGGTCGAAGCGCCCCTGATGAAATCACCGATTACCCCTATATTGATGTAGATAGCCAGCGCGGGATTGCCCTCGCCACCGAATATCTGATTGGCTTGGGACATACGCATATCGGCTTCATCGCCCCACCGCAAGAATTGGCATATACCGCCTATCGGTTGGCAGGTTATATAGACGGATTGCACCATGCCAACCTGCCCTATCGCCCCGATTATGTGGTTTATGGCGATTTGCGCCGTGAAGGTGGCGCACAGATGACGCGCATGTTACTGCGTGAGTATCCGCATATCACCGCGATTGTGGCGGGGAATGATGCGATGGCGCTGGGCGCGATGACCACCATCACCGACATGGGTTTGCGCGTGGGTGTGGATGTGTCGGTGACGGGGTTTGATAATATCCCCAGTGGCGAACATGCCCACCCCCCCCTGACCACTGTGCGCCAACCGATTCAAGAAATTGGGCAACATCTGGTCGAAAGGCTGATTAGCCTCATTCATCGTGAGCAACTCGGTGAGACACAAACACTCCTCTCGCCGATGCTTATTGTCCGTGAGTCATGCGGGAAAGTACCCTCATAGAAAGGATGCGCCATCGTCATAGAGAACACGGTCAATTGCAACACGCTGTTAGGTGATTCATTCACTTGCCTTACGGCAGGCGCTAAAGCACCTGCCTAACCGCGCCGAAGCCTACTAAAGTAGGCTGTTATGCCCGTTTTGACGGATAACTGGGCTTTTTAAGACCATTTTACCCTTCAATTTTGGACGGGCAAGCACCCTTCAGGGTGCTTTTACAAATCGGTTAGCCAGAGGCTTGAGCCTCTGGTGAAGAAAATTGGGTAACTCATCATGAGAGTTTGCCCCATCTAAAAAAACCAATCTACCCAATTTAATATCGTAGAAGAAAGTGAACGCGCCCGCGCCATCCTCGAAAATTTTGACGGAAACGTTGATTTTATCACCACTGAAGAAGGTCCGTTGCTCGATATTCTCATCGCAGAAGGCGCGGCGGGTGAAGGCGTGACGGATGTGGTCGGCGCGTTGCATGGCACATACCCGACGCTGGTGAGCAATGATGTGCTATTCGACCTGACCGAATTGACCGCCGAATTGGATGAAAAATATAATATTGCCGATGCGTTTGTGGAATTGGGCAAAATGGGGACGGCAGATTATCAATATTATGTCCCGTGGATGCAAGCCACCTTCGTGATGGCGGCGAATGTCGAGGCATTGCCCTATCTCCCCGAAGGCGCAGATATTAACGCGCTCACATGGGAACAATTGGCACAATGGGGCGCAAATTTGGCAGAAGCCACTGGCGAAAATAAAGTCGGGTTGCCCGTTGGTGGGTTGTTCCATCGCTTTATGCAAGGTTATATGTTCCCCTCATTCACGGGTGGCATGGTGACAGAATTCCGCAGTGAAGCGGCAGTCGCCATGATGGAATATTTGCGCGATGACCTGTGGACAGTGGTCAATGCCGAATCTATCAATTACGAATTTATGAATGAACCGTTGTTGTCGGGTGAAGTTTGGGTGGCATTTGACCATGTAGCCCGCTTGGGTCCCGCCTTCCTCGCACAAGCCAATGGCGAGACCGATAAAGAATTTGTCGCGTTCCCAGCACCAGCGGGTCCCGCAGGGCGTGGTTATATGGCGGTTGTGGTCGGCTTAGGTATCCCCTTCACATCACCGAATCCTGATGGCGCAGAAGCCCTGATTGACTTCATGCTCAGTCCAGAAACACAAGGCGCGATTTTGCGCGAGTTGAACTTCTTCCCAGTAGTGGATGGTGTGGATATGGATGACCTGCCCGAAAATGTGGCAATGATTGCCTCTGCGGTGAACACACAATCCTCATCCGAAGATGGTATCGTGGCGCTGTTGCCCATTGGTTTGGGTGATAGAGGTGGCGAAATTAACCAAATCTTCCGCAATGTGTTCGTGCGGGTGGTTCAAAATGGCGAAGATATTGCCGAAGTGTTGGATACCGAAGGCACAGCCTTAAATGACATCCTCAGCGCGACGGGCGCACGGTGCTGGGCACCAGACCCCGTGAGCGAAGGCGCGTGTGTGGTGAAATAAGGATTATTTAGCCCCCATATCGTGATAACCTCACCCCTAAGTCCCCTCTCCACAATGGAGAGGGGACTTAAAAACCTGTGAAAATTTGATTTTCTCCCCCTTCTCCATAATGGAGAAGGGGGTCGGGGGGATGAGGTCAAAAATAGAACCCGAAAGTTATTGCCTTATGCCAAAACAAAAATTATTACCCTACCTATTGGTTTTACCCACCCTCTTATATCTGATGCTATTCTTCGCCTATCCGATGGTCAGCGCGTTAGGGCTGGCTGTGACAGGCGAAACCAGTTACCTCACCCTCCGCGCCAGCGCCGATGATACCGCCGATGGTGTCGGCACGCTCGCCATGCAAACGGTGGTGCAAATCAATGAGCGACTGCGCGGGGAAGAAACGCTCCCCAATGGGCGCACCCGCCCTATTTATTGGTATGGCGTGACCGCCACCGACATCAATGGCGAATCGGTTTCGGGGTGGGTACATCAACGCGATGTGTTCATCGAATCGCGCACCGAATCCACGACTGCCATCGTACAAGGCGGGCGACCTGTGGGCGAATGGACACTGAAGCATATCAACACCATGCTCACCGATTTTCGCTTCCAGACTGCCATCATCAACACCTTTTTGCTGATTATCCTCATTTTGCCCGTCCAATTCGCGCTGGCAATCATCATGGCGCTGATTTTGCAGGCGCAACCGCGTGGCAGTTCGCTATTTTTATACATCTACGCCATCCCGTTGGGCATCTCCGACCTTGCGGCGGGCTTGGTGTGGTATTCGATATTCACCCAACAAGGTTTCTTGAATTCATTTTTGGTGAGTTTGGGCATATTAGACAAGCCGTATATCTTCATCTCGTTGGGGAATGAAGGCTGGATTTTATTGGCGATTGTGCTGGCAGAAATTTGGCGTGCGACATCCATCGTGATGGTGATTGTTGTGTCGGGGTTGCAAGCCGTCCCACGCGAATATATCGAAGCGGGTGAGGTGTTTGGCGCATCGCTTTGGGGGCGCATCCGTTATATCATCCTGCCATTGCTCCGCCCCAGTTTGCAGGTGGCGCTGATTTTACGCACCATCCTCGCGTTTCAGGTGTTCGCGGTGGTGGTCGCCATCGCAGGGAGCGATATTTTCACCATCCTCTCCAATGAGACCTTCCGTTGGTATGATAGGGGCGATAACGGGTTCAATAATCCGAATGTCGCATCGGCGTATGCGGGGCTGATTATGCTCATCTCGTTGGGGATTTCGTTCTTCTATCTGCGGGCTGTCCGCACGCAAGAGGAGGTCGCAAAAGGATAATGAACACGCGCAAAAATCTCCCAATCGAACAAAAACGGGCATTACGCCGCGCAAGTTTGCGCCGTGCGGGGTTATATGCCCTCGCCATCAGCCTGTCGTTGTGGATTTTATTACCCATCTGGTTGATTGCAACAATGGCATTCAGCACACCCGCCAATGTCCGCAGTTTCCCCAAGCCCTTTTCACCGAATCCGATTTCAACCGATACGATGGATTTTTTCATCAATGCCGATGGTATTTTGCAAGCCACAGGCAATAGCATCGTGGCGGCGTTGCTCACCTTTGCCCTCTCCACACTCATCGCCACACCCGCCAGTTATGCCATCGCACGCTTTTTATTTAGGGGGCGCAACGCCGTGCGACTGGGGATTTTGGCGGTGCGTGCCTTCCCCATCGTGATTTTAGCCGTGCCATTGGCGGTGACATTCATCAACCTGAATATGTATGATAGCGTCATCAGCGTGGCATTGTTGCATACCGCGCTGGTGTTGCCGACATCGGTGTTGGTGATTGCCAGTGTGTTCGCCAGCGTGCCATTTGAACTCGAAGAAGCCGCACAAGTATTTGGATGCACCCCATTTCAGGCATTTTTGCGCGTGGTCATCCCATTAACGCTACCGGGTATCGCCGCGGCGGGCATTTTCGCCTTCGTCACCAGTTGGAATGAGGTTTTTGGCGCGATGTTATTGACACTCACTAACCGCACACTCCCCGCACAAATTTTATTCTCACTGTCGCGTTCCAGCGACCCGTTCAAATTTGCGGGCGGATTTTTTATGCTCGTGCCGTCCATGATATTCATCTTCTTCATACGGCGCTATTTGTTCAATATGTGGGGACAGATTACGAAATAAAAACGATAAAAGCACCCCCATCCCCAACCCTTCCCCCACTTCGT